>CAZPEJ010000358.1:0-5679 GCA_964585465.1 uncultured Ardenticatenaceae bacterium | reverse complement strand
AGGAGAACGGCCGTTTGCCCACTCCAACGTATCTTTAACGGTTTCAGATAACGGCCGAAACGTCAACCCTGCCCAAATCGCCTTTTGGCAATTCACCGTATTAAACCCAATCGCCTCCTGGCCTGGAATCCACAAGGGCAATTCCGTATAAGCCCCAACCTCGTGCGCCAGCAAAAATTCATCACTGACCCAGGTAAAAGCGGCTTCACTACCACTCACATCACCACAAACAGCAAACAGTTGTTGCATCGTCAACTGTTGTTCAGGGCCGGTAACATTGTAAGGGCCGGTTAAACTGGCCTCGGTGGCTTTAACTGTCCACCCGGCGATGTCACGTACATCTATAAACTGGGTGGGAGTAGCCGGGTCGCCCGGAGCCAAGACCTCTCCACCTCTGGCAATGCGGCACGGCCAATAGGTGAATCGGTCGCTTAAATCGTGTGGCCCCACAATTAAACCAGCTCGCACCTGCAAGGAACGGCCGTTCATCTCCTTCATGGCCACCCGTTCACACAACACCTTTAACGGGCCGTAACTTTCTCCCGTGATCGCCTCGGTGGTTTCATCTGTAATAGTGCCAAGCGGAGCCGTTTCATCCATATGCGCCTGGGGCAGCTCCGTATAGACAGAGATAGTGGAAATAAAGGTGTAATGGCCCACCGCATCGCGCAAAAATCGGGCAGAATCCCCTACCAGGCGTGGCACATACCCACAGGTATCAATCACCGCGTCCCAGGTGCGCCCCTGCAACACCGCCAACCCTCCATCCCGATTCCCCTGAATCTTCTCCACTTCTGGATACAACCCAGGGTTGCTTTGCCCACGATTAAACAATGTTACCTCATGCCCCCGTGCCAAAGCCGCGTCCACAATTCCCCGCCCTAAAAAACGAGTCCCGCCAATCATCAACAGTTTCATCATACCTCCTTGGAAGCTGTCAGCTTTCAGCTATCAGCTTTCAGCTTTCAGTTATCAACCAGATGAGATTATCCAAACATTAGACGATTGTCTAGCATTCTTTTGTAGTGGGGGTAAAATACGGCCGTTCATTCTTTATTACTTATTTTAGGAGTTTTTCATGAACGTAAACGTGCAACAAGGCAAAATTGAAGAAAATACGGCCGATACCCTCATCGTCAACCTTTTTGAAGGGGTCACCGCTCCCAACGGGGCCACCGGAGCCGTTGACCAGGCCCTCAATGGGGCCATCAGCGAACTCATTGCCCAGGGCGACCTGAGTGGCAAAGCAGGCGAAGTGGCCGTGGTGTATCCACGCGGGGTCATCCCCGCCAAACGAGTTTTGGTGGTTGGGCTGGGCAAAGCAGCGGGGTTTAACCTGGAAGGGGTGCGCCGTGCGGCTGCCACCGCCATCAAAAAAGCCCAAGACCTCAAAGCCAGACACGTCGCCACCATCGTACATGGGGCTGGCATCGGCGGGTTAGATGTGGCGGCAGCGGCACAAGCCACCACCGAAGGTTCTTTACTGGCTCTTTACCAGTTTGATGCCCAAAAACATAACCCGGAAAAGAAAACCCCACCCGACAGCCTGACACTGGTAGAGTTTGCCGCCGAGAAGGTAGAAACCGTGACACAGGGGGCAAAAACGGCCGAATCCATTGTCGCCGGAGTGGTTATTGCCCGCAACCTGGTCAACATGCCGCCCAACGTAGCCACCCCCACTAAACTGGCGCAAACTGCCACCGAAATAGCCGAAACACACGGGCTAAAACTGACCATTGGCGACCGCGATTGGGCTGCTGCCCACCAGATGGGGGCCTACCTCTCGGTAGCCAAAGGGGCTGGCGAACCCCCTTATTTTATTGTCATGGAATACAACAGTGAACGCACCGACCTGGATACATTGGTGCTGGTAGGCAAAGGCATCACCTTTGACACTGGTGGCATCTCCATCAAACCATCCGACGGTATGAGCAATATGAAATGTGATATGGGTGGTGCAGCGGCCGTTTTGGGAGCCATGAAAGCAGTTGCTCTGCTCGAACTGCCTTTGCGCGTCATTGGCATCACCCCTTGCACCGAAAACATGCCCGATGCCAACGCCTATCGCCCGGCCGACGTGATCACCGCCAGCAACGGCAAAACCATCGAAATCATCAGCACCGACGCTGAAGGACGCATGGTATTAGCAGATGCCCTGGTCTATGCCAAACGGTATGAACCCAAAGCGGTAGTAGACCTGGCAACCTTAACTGGAGCGTGTGTGGTGGCGTTAGGATCTGGGGTGGCAGCTGGTATCTTCTGCAACGAGGACAACCTGCGGGACAAGCTAGTCACGGCCGGTAATAGTACCCACGAACGGTTGTGGCCGCTGCCGTTATACGAAGATTACCGCCAAACCATCAAATCACCCGTCGCCGATATGAAAAACAGTGGTGGACGTATGGGTGGGGTTGGCACATCGGCCGTTTTCCTCAAAGAGTTCACCGATTATTCCTGGGCACACCTGGACATTGCAGGCATGGCCTTGAGCGAAAAAGACAACAGCTATGTACCGGCCGGGGGCACCGGCTACGGCGTGCGCCTCCTGATAGAGTTCCTGCGAAACTGGTAATCCTGTGGTGGAACGTGATTGACGTTTCACCACAGGACACAAATTAACACGATTTGGAAATCGCGGTTACAAGATGGATGATTGAAAACCCTGCACGCTTCACGTTTCACGTTTTACACCACATGTTATAATGGAGCACATTATTAGAAATCATCGTTAGAGGAGAAAAGCCATGAGTGTGCCCACACCACCCTTGACCATTGGTATTGAGGAAGAGTACCAAATTATTGACCCCGTCTCCCGTAACCTGCATTCTTACATTTCAGATTTTATTTCCAAAGACAAAGCTAGCCCCATCAAACTCGACCTGAAACCTGAATTTATGCAATCCCAGGTCGAAGTGGGCACCCATGTTTGCCACAACGTTCAAGAAGCGCGGCAAGAAGTAACCCGTTTGCGCCGGGCGGTAACTGACATGGCAATTGAAAATGGGTTACGAATTGCAGCCGCGTCCACCCACCCCTTCGCCAAGTGGGAGGAACAATCCATCACCGAAGGGGTGCGCTACAAAGAGTTGTTGGATGATATGCAGGGTGTGGCGCAACAACTCCTCATTTTTGGAATGCACGTCCATGTGGGATTTGGTGAAGACATGGATTCCAAAAACCTGATGATTGAGATCATGAACCAGGCGCGGTACTTCATTCCCCATCTGTTAGCCCTGTCCACCAGTTCCCCCTTCTGGCACGGCCGAAATACCGGTCTTAAGTCTTACCGCAGCGTGATCTTCCAGGCCATGCCCCGCACCGGCATCCCCCACTCCTTTAACTCCTGGAGCGAGTACAAAAACTTTGAGCGCACCATGGCCAAGGTCGGCTCTTTTGGCAAAGCAGATACCCGCGCCAAAATCTGGTGGGATATTCGGCCGCACCCTGTTTTTGACACGTTAGAGTTTCGTATCAGTGACATCTGCACCAAAGTGGATGAATGTATTTGTATTGCGTCATTATTCCAGGCTATTTGTGCCAAATTGATTAAATTGCGGCGGCAAAACATGTCCTGGCGGCAATATCGCCATGTTCACATCAGCGAAAACAAGTGGCGGGCGGTGCGGTATGGCATTTCTGGGGAACTCATTGATTTTGGGGTGGAAGAGTCAGTGCCTTTTCCGTTCCTGGCGGAAGAGATTTTGCAGTTGGTGGATGATGTGGTGGATGAACTAGGCAGCCGTAAAGAGGTGGAGTATGTACGAACTATCCTAAAAAACGGCTCCAGTGCAGATCGTCAGTTAGCAGTTTACCGTCAACATGGCGGGGATGAGAACAACGAAGAGGCCCTGAAGGCAGTGGTGGATCATTTGATTTCGGAAACAAAGGAAGGGTTGTAGGAGATTAGGGATTAGAGATTTTCGCTGCTTGACGGACAAATATCATTTTCATCCCTGGCAGGCAACGGATAGAAACAGGTAAAAGGGAATTAACCACAGATGAAACGGATAAAACAGATGAACACGGATTCCCTAACCTGAAACCTGAAACCTGAAACCTTCATTCCAATCTCTAATCCCTTTTATACGTAGTAAAAAATTGCCAGGTAGTGGCAAACGCTCCCACCCAGCACAAACAGGTGCCAGATGGCGTGGTGATAGGGGAGTTTGTTCCAGGCATAGAAGACGACTCCCAGGGTGTAGATGATGCCGCCACCTAATATCCAGGCCAAACCGCCGGGGGAGATGCCAGCCGCCATTTGTTTATAGGCCAGGACAGACATCCAACCCATGATGATGTAAACGGCCGTTTCCAACACATCATGCCGTCCAATAAAAAACACCTTCAAGATAACCCCCAACAAAGCCATCCCCCACACAATGCCCAGCATTGTCCAGCCAAACGGCCCACGCAAATTGACCAACAAAAATGGGGTGTATGTCCCAGCTATCAACAAATAAATAGAGGCATGGTCGGCAACTCGTAACCACCGTTTGAAACGAGGGTGCTGGCTAGTGTGGTAAAGGGTCGAAGCCAGATACAGCAACAACAACGAAATACCATAAATTGTAAAACTCACCACTCGCCAGCTATCACCATGCTGAACGGCCGAAACCAGCAACACAATCATGCCCACCAGGCTCATCACCGCCCCAATGCCGTGAGTCAAACTATTCATCCGATCCTCACTGGCCGTATAAAACTCAAGCACATCTTTTTTTATCATTCATACTCTCCAATTCATCTATACTGCATAAGGTCATAACTTGACATTCTGCTGAAAGGAATTAGAGATTAGGGATTAGAGATTGGCCAATCTCTAATCCCTAATCTCCAAGAAACCGTCAATTGATACCCTCTGTCAATCATTCTACATCCTTCGTGATTCAATCCCCCTAAAAAACGCGATGCCGAAAAACCCCATCCACTACCGTTCCGGCAATGCTCACCTCCAATAATTCGTCGGGCGGGATGACAAAAATATCCCGGTCAAAAATCGTCAAATCCGCCAGTTTGCCGGGGGTGATAGAGCCTTGCCGTTCTTCCTGCCCACTGGTAATGGCGGCGGCCAGGGTGAAGGCGTGAATTGTTTCCGGCAAGGTCAACTTTTGTTGCGGGTACCACCCTTGTGGGCCGGGTGTGCCATCGGCGCGGCGGCGGGTAACGGCCGCATGAATACCCAATAATGGTTCAATCGGTTCTACCGGGGCATCTGAACCAAACACCAGAGTAGCCCCACTTTCCAACATGGTGCGCCAGGCATAGCTGTACTGGGCACGCTGCCCCCAATAACTATCCGCCATCACCATGTCAGAGGTGGCATGGATCGGCTGCATGGAAGCGATAATCCCCAACTGTCCCAGGCGGTGCAGGTCGGCCGGGTGAAGCAGTTGTACATGCTCAATCCGGTGGCGTAGAGGAGCGGGAGGCGAGGAGCGAGAAACGAGGAGCGAAACGTCGTTTTGCATTTCGCGCCCTTCACCCTTCACCCTTCGCTCCTCCGCCCTCACCGCTTCATATACGTCTAAAATGTCATGATTTGCCTTGTCGCCAATGGCGTGAACAGTGACACTGAGGCCATTGGCACTGGCCTGGCTGGCGTAAACCATCATCTCTTCTTTGTCGGTAACGGTAATGCCGTAGTTGGTGGGGTCATTTTCGTAGGGGGCAATCATAGCG
>CAZPEJ010000357.1:0-5687 GCA_964585465.1 uncultured Ardenticatenaceae bacterium | reverse complement strand
GCGCAACAAGTTGATCCCCACCAACACATCAAACACCCCCATCCGTAAATCGCGCAAAATCTCGCTGCGTTCAATCGTATGCACTTCGGAATGTAAATAGTGAACCTTGACACCCATTTCTAACAAATAATCACTCAAATCTTCCGCCATCCGTTTGGTGAGAGTCGTCACCAATATCCGTTGCCCTTGTTCTGTGCGTTTGCGAATCTCTCCTAACAAGTTGTCAATCTGCCCTTTGGTGGAGCGCACCTCCACCTCTGGATCAAGAATGCCTGTGGGACGAATCACCTGATGCACCACAACGGCCGATTTCTCCAATTCATACGCCGCAGGGGTAGCACTGGTAAAAACCACCTGATTCAGCCGATGTTCAAACTCATTATAATTGAGCGGCCGATTATCCAGCGCACTGGGCAGGCGAAACCCATAATCCACCAACGTCTGTTTCCGGCTGCGATCCCCCGCATACATCCCGCGCACCTGCGGCACCGTCATGTGGCTTTCATCAATCACCAACAAATAGTTACGCGGAAAATAATCCAGCAGTGTCCAGGGCGGTTCTCCCTCCTCCCGCAAATCCAAATGGCGGCTATAATTTTCAATCCCAGTGGTAAACCCCACCTCGCGCAACATTTCCAAATCATACAATGTGCGCTGTTCAATACGTTGTGCTTCCAGCAACATATTTTTTTTCTTAAAAAAGAGAATACGTTCGTTTAACTCATTTTCAATCCGAACAACAGCCTCCGACAACTTTTGGTCATCCGTAATAAATTGCCGTGCCGGAAAAACCTCCACTTTGCTGTGTTCTACCAACACCTCCCCTGTCAAAGCGTCAAACTCCGAAAGACGCTCCACTTCATCCCCCCAAAACTCAACCGAAAAAGCGGTTTCGGCATAGGCCGGAAAAAGTTGCAAGGTATCACCACGCACGCGGAAAGTGCCACGCCGCAATTCCAGGTCGTTGCGGTCATATTGAATATCCACCAGGTGCCGCAGCAAAGTATCACGCCGATAGGTTTTGCCCCGCTCAATTTTGACTGTTACCTTGCCCCACTGCTCCGGGTTGCCAATCCCGTAGATGCAGGAGACAGAAGCCACAATAATGACATCCTCGCGGCTCATCAGGTTTGCCATTGTTTGCAGTCGCAATCGGTCTATCTCTTCGTTAATTTCTGTCTCTTTTTCAATGTACAGGTCGTGGCGAGGAACATATGCCTCTGGCTGGTAATAGTCGTAGTAGCTGACAAAGTAGGAGACAGCGTTTTTGGGGAAAAATTCGCGGAATTCACTATACAACTGGGCGGCCAGGGTTTTGTTGTGGGCAATCACCAGGGTAGGGCGTTGGGTTTGTTGGATGACGTTGGCAATGGTGAAGGTTTTGCCGGTGCCGGTGGCTCCTAACAAGGTTTGAAAACGATTTCCCGCTTCAAGCCCCTCGACCAGTTTTGTAATGGCTTCGGGCTGGTCGCCGGTGGGTTGGAAGGCAGAAACAACT
Source organism: uncultured Ardenticatenaceae bacterium (assembly GCA_964585465.1). Classification (GTDB taxonomy): domain Bacteria; phylum Chloroflexota; class Anaerolineae; order Promineifilales; family Promineifilaceae; genus CAZPEJ01. The sequence goes on along the minus strand of CAZPEJ010000357.1, from coordinate 4,189 downwards.
TGAAATTTAGACATCCTGAACCTCGCTTTGGTGAGTTAAGGGATAGAACTAAAGTTCCGATTCTACCACAAGAGATACGGCCGTTCCACCCCCACTGCCACCCAAACCATCAGTGCCCAGTAATCAGTGCCCAGTAATCAGTACACAGTAATCAGTGCCCAGTAATCAGTAGGGAATTACCAGAGGAAACGTATCTTCAAAAACCTGATGAGAACTTACGAAAACCTGTTCGTGTAACGTGAAAAAGCTCACCTTTTTGGTATGACATTCCTCACTATTAGCCAACCCCAAACAGGATTATTGTAGGTTTAAGGCATTCACACAAAGGAAGTACCCAAAATGGGTCTTTCAGATTTTGCGGGGTTTGCCGTGAAACGTGAACGCTCTCTGGTTACGTTTTACGCCTCACGTTTCATGGGTTGTCAAACCCCTGAGTTCTCAAGGAGTAACCAAAAGAAGTTATGTCTGCATTAAAACAAAAAGTAGCTGAGTTTTTAGCTCAAAAACGAATTGCTGTGGCCGGAGTCTCTCGCACCCGCGAAGATGCCGCCAGCTTAATTTACCGTAAACTCAAAGGGGCCGGTTACGAAGTATTCCCGGTCAATCCACAAACCACCACCTTTGCCGGAGACACCTGTTACCCCGATCTAAAATCTATCCCCGGAGGGGTAGATGGTGTGGTCATCATTACCCGCCCGCAGTTGACCGAAGAAATCGTGCGCCAATGCCCAGAAGCGGGTGTGTCGCGGGTGTGGATGCACCAATCACTCATGAAATCTATTACCAGCGTATCCCCACAAGCGGCCGAATTTTGTCGCCAGAACCATATTACCGTGATTGCCGGGGCCTGCCCCATGATGTATTGCGAACCAGTAGACTTTGGGCATAAATGTATGCGTGGTTTGATGCGGTTGACCCGGAATTTACCAGATTAACCTGACAATGCGGCATCAGACATTTGATGTCACCTGTTGCCAGAAAAGTTGAACGATTCGTTCAGCATTTCTATGGGAGGGTATCATGAAACCGTTAAACGACCTGGAATTTGCATCGGAATGTGTAAAAAAAGGGCCACAATCGGTGATGGAAACCATGCTGCTGGAAGAGTATTTACACAGCAAAGGGTACAGTCTGTCAGACCTGCACCACCTCCCTACGGAACAAGCCAAACAGTTAATGAGTGAGGCTTGCCAATACGCTTCGCTCAAACTGGCTCAAGTCGAATCCAAAGCACACTTCCGCGAGAAAGTGCATCTGCCATCCTGACAGGTTTATTGGGAATCTGACGGGGGGTTGACAGACGGCCGTTTCACCATCCTCACCACATTTCTGGCTGCATAAAATGTCCCACCCAACAACCCGGCCGCCGTGCGGAGGAATGAGGTTGCCAGCGACATGGAAAGGGCAATTTCCCCTGGCACCCCCACCGGCACAAACAGGGTCAAATACAACCCTTCGCGCAACCCCAACCCATTAAACGCAATCGGCAACAGCGTCAAAATGGCAATGATGGGCACAAACGCGGCAAAAACCGCCAATGGCAGATGGACCCCAAAAGCCCGCGCCACTGCGTATTGCATCAAAACCAGACTAATGGTGAACGGCAGCGTCACCAGTAACGCCTGCCCCAAACTGGCCCAGGGGTAACGCTGCACCGTGTTGACCAGGTTTTCCAACTTTTCATATTTGGGAATACGGCGCACAACAGGCAGATAACGCAGCAACAACTCCCAAAAATTACCCCACCGGAGCAACACCACCCCGGCCGGAATACTGATATTGAGCAACAAAACGGCCGTCCATAAAATCGGCGGCAATGTAATATCTACCGTGTGACTGAGGCTATTCCACCCCAAAGCCAGCAACGCAATAACGGCCGAACCCAATAACCCGGTCAACCGTTCCATCACCACCGAACTCAAAGCCTCCGTCCCCTTGCCGTGTGAGCTTCGCAGACTGAGTACCTTCACAATATCCCCACCCATGCTGGAAGGAATGAAGATATTGGCAAAAAAGCCCAAAAAGTATAAATAAACTAGATGCGTGAAAGACGGCCGATCATTCAACACCCGCAACAACACATACCAGCGATACGCCCGAATCACCACATTCACCACAAACAGGCCAAAAGCCAGCAAGTACCAGTTCCATTGAATGCGGGTGAGGGTAGCAATGACCTCCTCAACACCCACAACCCAAAGTAAACCCACCAGCAACAATAAACTAAGTGTGAGTTGCGCCAGGTGGCGCACTGTTTTGTTCTCTAACATACCCATTAACAAAACCGCGTTTTTCCGAAAAACTCGGTTTCTATCCTATTTTTTACCCTATTCCCCCGCGCGTCGCTGAATTTCCGCCCGCACCACCGGGGCCACCCGTGTGCCCAACAACTCAATCGCCCGCATCATTTTGTGGTGGGGCATCGTTCCAACCCCCAATTGCAGCAGCAACCGTTGATGCCCAAACAAACCATGTTGGAAGAGAATCTTTTCGATAATTTCCTCTGGACTGCCCACAAAATCGGAGCCGCGTAATGTGCGTGACGCTTCAAACTGTTGCCGATTGATGGGGGGCCAGCCGCGCTCCCGGCCGATTTTGTTCATCACCAGCGAAAAAGACGGAAAATAATCGTCTGCTGCCTGTTGGGAATTGTCCGCCAGAAAACCGTGCGAGTTGATACTCAGAGGTAGTTGGGCCGGATCATGCCCACCTCGCCGTGCTGCTTCGCGGTACAACTGCACCATCGGCACAAAACGCTCCGGCATCCCACCAATAATCGCCAGAGCCATCGGCAACCCCAACACCCCGGCCCGTATCACCGATTCGGGGGTGCCACCCACCGCCAGCCAGACAGGTAGCTTTTTTTGCAACGGGCGTGGATACACCCCCAGGTTTTGCACAGGGGGGCGGTGCCGCCCGTTTGACCAGGTGACTACCTCCGATTCACCCAGCTTGAGTAACAAATCCAACTTTTCAGTAAATAGCTCATCATAATCTTTCAGGTTGTAACCAAACAAGGGGAATGATTCGATGAATGAACCCCGCCCGGCCATAATTTCGGCCCGGCCGTTGGAAAGCAAATCCAACGTGGCAAAATCTTGAAACACCCGCACCGGATCATCGGAACTGAGTACCGTCACGGCACTGGTCAGGCGAATGTGGCGGGTGCGAGCAGCGGCGGCGGCCAGAATAACGGCCGGAGCAGAGGCGGTAAAGTCGGGGCGGTGATGCTCTCCCACCCCAAAAACGTCTAACCCCACCTGGTCAGCCAGTTCAATGGTTTCAATCAGGTTTTGTAGACGCTGCGCCGGGCTAATCATCTGCCCAGTAGCCGGGTCTGGGGTGAGTTCGGCAAAGGAGTACAGCCCCAATTCAAATGGGGCAGGTGGCAAGGATTGACTCAAGGGTACTCTCCATGGATTTAGAAACCAGCTTTTGCGTAAAAGCTAGTTTCTCGTTATCACTTTCCGCTTTCGGGGGTGAATAAAAAGTTGTCGAACAGGACACGCACGCCACCCTCATCGAAGGTTTCAATGAGTAGGCCGATGTCGCCGCCAGTGAGGGTGGAATCGTTGATACGCCCAACCTCTATGCCATTGACATAAAATGTCATGTTGTTACCTTTGGCAATGACGCGCAGGAAGTTGGTGGTGTTGAGGCCCTGGTTGACGGCATCGGATTGGAACCAGCCACCGGATACAACGGCAGCTACTTCGCTGCACCCGTCCTGGCACAGCCCAATCCAGATGTAACCGTCGCTGCTTACTTCTAACAGGTAAAAGCTGTCGGTGGCTGCGTCGTAACGAAAGATGAGGCCAAAACCGTTGTTGAGGGTCCCTTCAACGGCCGTTGTTTCCACTTCATACACCCCATCAGCAAAGTTTTCTCCGCCGGTTGTCCAATACAAGGCTTCCTCGGCCAACACGGTGAAGTCAAACACCCCCTCTAACACATCAGCTTCCACTTCGTCGCTGCTACCGGTGGCCCAGTTGCCTACTTCGTCAAAGGTTTCGATGTAAGTGGCCGCGCTGGGTTCGGGGGATGGTTCGGGGGTGGGGGTGGGTTCGGCCGTTTCTCCGTTTAGCGTCAGGTCAGAAATGGTCACCAAGAAAATAGAACTTTCCAGGTCGTTGTATATATCGGCCGGGGCTTCGGCCCAGGCGGTAATTTCTTGCTCCTCTGCCAGCGT
>CAZPEJ010000356.1:0-5718 GCA_964585465.1 uncultured Ardenticatenaceae bacterium | reverse complement strand
CCCTGGCCTGGTGAGCTGCCAGGTTGCGGGCGGCGGCCGGGCCAGCGTGGGGCTGGGACAGGACAGTTAGGGAGCGTCCAAAAATCACCGGCTGGTTTAGAGTGCCGTAATCTTCAGAGGAACTTAATTCTGGACGCTCACTTAGGGGAAGATGGGGTGAAAAAGTGGCTAAATCGGGTAGGGCAGGGCCGCCATCGTTGACCAGCAGCAGTTCAAAACGGGTGCGGGGGTAATCCTGGTAGGTGATGGCCCGAACACAGCGCAACAGAGACTCAGAACGGCCGTAACTAGGCACAATCACCGACAAAAAGGGGAACTGTTCGGCCGTTTTTTTTTCCAGGCGGTCAAACAGGGAGTCGGTTGTCTGGAGCGGTTGCCCCAACAGGGCTTCTTGCACCACCACCTGACAGAAGGAAAAACCGGCCACCTGGGTTAAAGCTGCCCGTATGGCCTGGGCTTTCAGGGGAGCCGCCACAACAGGCAAGGTTGTGTGGCAAATGGGTGTGCCAGCAGCAGTTAAAGTAACAGTCAATTCACCCACAGGCGCGGCAAGGTCAGGGAGGGGCTGGGTCACTTCAACGGTATAGTGGGTTTCGGCCGTTTCCCGCACCTCTGCGTTATCCACCACTGTTTGGTCATAAAAATATCCAGTGGGCCAGGTAGGGCGTTGCCACACCTCCTGCAAAAATAGTTGCCACCCAATCTGGTCGTGCAGCTCAGGCCAGGTTGAATCTGGTAAACCTTTTGCCAGCAGCAATTCATCCCGCCAGACAGAAACACCTTCCACCTCCCGTTCCAGGCGGAGGCGCGGCCAGAGAGTGTGGGCAAAAAAACGGCCGATAATCGGCCAGGCAAACCGTTGGGCAATCGCCTGTGTAATGGTTTCCTGATTGACTTGCCCCTGGTGCAAAGGGATAAGAATTGTACCGAGTGTTTCCCCTTCCATCTGCACCTGACAAAATAACTGGCTGATGTTTGCTGGCAGGTTGACATCGGCAATGGGTTGGGTAACTTCTACCCACACAGCCTGAGTGCCCCCAATAGCAGGTTGTGAACCGGGTAACGACGTTTGCAGAATGAGGTATTCCAGATGGCGTAATACACGATGTGCCAGACCTGCTGCCTGGGCCTGGGTTTCCAAAGCGTGTAAAAAGGTGACTAAACTCTCTTGTAGTTCCGGCCACAAACTAACCCAGGCAGATGGTGATAACCCTCTTGGCAGTAACACCGCTTCAAAAAGCAGTTCGGCTACCACCGTGGCTTCCAGCATCGGGCTGTGGTCAGATAACACGGCAGGCAACACGAGGCGTGGGTCTTTGCCCTCCCCCAAGAATAAACCGGCAGGCCAGCAGATAAAACGAAGTCGGGAATCGGAGAGCAAAGCCGCAGAACGGCCGTTTTTATGCCTGCCCTGGGGAACGCGGGGGTCGAAGGAGTGCCCCTGGGTAATCACTCGCAACCCATCTGTTAATAACTGGTCGGGGCGCAGGGAAACAGAGCCGGGGCGGGTGCGGTACCGCGCAAGCACCTCGCGTACAGCCGCCAGTTTAACCCCTTTGCGTGTCACCCGTTGCCATAAATCCCAATCCTGACAACTGCGATAGGCGGCATCCCACCCACCAATCGCTTCTACCAGTGAACGGTGTATCAGGCAGGTGTGGGGCTGGAAGGCACAGGTTTGAGCAAATTGTTCAAAAAGGTCTTCGTGGGGTGGGGCAAAGGTGTGGTGCCCCAGTTCGCCGGTGGGGGAAACTCGTGTCCAACCACAATGGGCACCATCTAGTGAAGGGTCGTTTTGCAACACGGCCGTTAATTTTTCCAGGTGTTGCGGCAGCAACCAATCATCTGCATCTAAAAAGAGGACCCAATCAAAACGGGCCTGGTTTAATCCGGTGTTTCGGGCTGTGCTTCCCCCCAGGTTGGTTTGTTGTACCAGAATAAAACGGCCGTCTTGATGGGCATACTGAGCCACAATAACGGCCGTTTCGTCAGTTGAGCCATCATCTACCACCACAGCTTCCCAATCTGTAAACGTTTGCGCCAGCAGTGAATCCAGGGTTTGGCGAATGGTTGATACAGCGTTGAAGGCGGGAATGATGATAGATACATTCATAAGGCTCAGTGAGAATAGTTTAACATACTCCCGTATCAGCTTAAATAGGCCTTAACTATCATCTTTTTAGCTTCCCCCTGAAGACAGGCAGCGGATGAAAAGCGGATAAGCGGATGGGCTAGCCAAGCACTATCCGCTTATCCGTTTCTATCCGCTGCCGCAAACGTTCAAATATTAACAATCAGCTATATCGCTACAAAAAACCGTATAATTGCCCCCATGAAACACCGTATTTTTTGGCTTTTTGTCTCTGTATTCACCCCTTTTATCTTGTTGACCATTCCGCTAACGGCCGTTATTCATGCCAATTCCAACACAACCCCCGCCGACAAAATTTCCCCCGAATTACAGGCAGAAATGGCTGCCCACCCTGGTCAATCTGTACGGTTCATCATTCATTTGGCAGAAACGGCCGATTTATCTGCCCTGCCTGCCGATAAGCTGGCGCGTCGTATTGCTGTGGTCAACCGCTTACAAACCACAGCCGCGACCAGTCAAGCTGATTTGCTGCACGCCCTGACCGGTTTGCAACAAAGTGGAATCATTGAAACCTATCACCCTTTTTGGATTATCAACGCGGTGTCAGCTAGCGGAACGGCCGAAGCGATAACGGCCGTTGCGGCTCGCCCAGAAGTCAAAAACATCTCGCTCGATGCCTTACATCGGTATTTTGACCCACCGGAAAACACCCTCAACCTGGAAACCTTTCCGCCTTTGGTGGAACCGCCAACAGAAACAAGTAGTTGGGGCATCGAACAAGTCCGTGCCTTTCACGCCTGGCACGGTTTGGGGGTGGATGGGAATGGAGTGACGGTGGCGATTATGGATTCTGGTGTGGATTGGCTGCACCCCGTTTTGTATCCCAATTATCGGGGCAACCTGGGCGGCGGGGTAATTGAACACCAGGGCAACTGGTATGCGGCGGCCGATCCCAATCAAACCACACCCATAGATTACATTGGACACGGAACACACGTAGCCGGAACGGCCGTTGGGCAAAACGGTTTTGGTGTAGCACCCGGGGCAAAGTGGATAGCCGTGAGCATTTCCGATGAGTTTGGAAATATCTTCAATAGCAGTGTTCATTTGGGATTTCAATGGCTTCTAGCTCCTGGTGGCGATCCAGGACTTGCTCCAGATGTGGTCAACAACTCTTGGGGTGGCCCTGGGTACGTTACCACCTTTTATGCAGATGTGGTTGCCCTACGGGCGGCTGGTATTGTTCAATTATTTGCCGCAGGAAATAACGGCCCCTTGTCAGGCAGCATTGTGTCCCCAGCCAGTTTTACCAATACCCTCTCGATAGGGGCCAATGATGACATTGATCAAGTAACCTGGTTTTCTTCACGCGGCCCTTCTGTGTTGACTGATGAAATCAAACCCTGGATTGTGGCCCCCGGAGCGCATATCTTGTCAGCGATACCAGATAACCAGTACGCCTATTCCAACGGAACTTCTATGGCAACTCCCCATGCAACCGGCGCAGTGGCTTTATTATTGGCGGCGAACCCAACCTTAACAGAGAGTGATGTGTGGCAGATTCTGGCAGAAACGGCCGTTCCCATTAGCTCCACCCATCCCAACCTGGTTAGTGGCTGGGGGCGGTTGGATGTTTATTCGGCCGTTAACCAGGAAGCTGTGAGCGGTTCTCTTTTTGGAACAATTCAAGGGGCAGGACTCCCCCTCCCTGGAATTGTTATCACCATCACCACACCGGATGGGACATCACTCCCCTTTTACACAGACGAAAATGGTCAATACCAGGCCCATTTAGCCCCAGGCACTTACAGCCTGACAGCGGCCCCGTTTGGTTATGCCCCTTACACCCAAACGGGTTTACAAGTCAATGCAGACCAAGACACACCCTTTATCCTGGGCCTGGCAATGCTTCCAACAGGCAATGTGCATGGTGTTGTCCAAGAAGCAGGCAGTAACCACCCACTGCCAGCTACCGTTGATATTTTGGGCACACCTGTCACCCTTCAAGCAGACAACAACGGGTACTACTCGGTTAACTTACCTTCTGGCAACTACACCTTACAAATTCGCCATGTTGGGCACAAGATTGAATATGCAACAGTTGAGATCACGACTGGCAGTAATGGGCTGCAAAATTTTGTTTTAACCCCTGCACCTACAATTTTGTTGGTGGACAGTGGGCAATGGTATTACAACTCTTACGCCAGCTACTATGCAGAAGGTCTAACAGAGGCAGGTTACTCCTTTGACGAATGGCGTATTAGAAACCCATTCCTGGATGTACCAACGGCCGAAAATCTGGCAATGTATCAGGTGGTGATCTGGTCAAGCCCCTACGATTCACCTGGTTATTTGGGGGCTGGGTCGGTCATCACCGATTTTCTCGGCGCAGGGGGTAACTTGTTAATCAGCGGGCAAGATGTCGGCCGTTTTGATGGCAGCGGGTTTGGGGTACAGACCTGGTGGTATCGGGATTTACAGGCCCAATGGTTAGGGAAAACGGCCGATACCGAACCAGTTACCGGGGCTGCGGATACTCATTTTGCCAACCTAAATTTTGCCCTCAACCCCCCAGGTAGCGCACAAAATCAAGACCTGACAGATTTTGTTACCACCAGAGCCGGTGCATTAACGGAACCTATTCTTTATTACCCAGAAGGAGAGGTGGCTGGTTTACAAAATGGTCAGTGCAACCCATTTCGTTTGGTTTACCTGGGGTTTGGCCTTGAAGGAGTGGATTTGCCCACCCGGCAACAGTTGATAAATCGTTCGATGGATTATTTCCAATCTCCCCGCGAATCTATCGGTTTACAATGGCGGGAAGATGACGTACAAGATTATATCTTACCAGGTGATCAGCTCTCGTATACCTTAACCCTACAAAACCTGAGTGAAACGATGAGTGATACTTTTCACTTTCACCTCACCGGAGCCACCTGGTCGGTAAATGTTCTGACCCCAACTGTTACAATTGGCCCTTGTGGATATGTACAGACTGTTTTAACCATTCAGGCCCCTGCCGATGCCGCTGTTAATGAATATCATGACGTGCAATTAACGGCCGTTTCCACAAACGCCCCCACCGCCACTGCTACCCTCTCCTTCCAGCATAAAATACCCGACCATATCCTGTTGGTAGATGACGACCGTTGGTATGACCAGGAGAGCAAATACCAGGCGGCTCTGGACAGCATGGGGGTGTCTTATGATGTTTGGGATACAAACTGGCGCAGTTTTCCCGATAACACTATCTATGGCGAGTTATTAAACGCCTATGACATGGTGATCTGGTACACCGGGTATGATTGGTACGCGCCTATCACCCGCCAGGAAGTACCACTCCTCACCGATTATTTGGCACAGGGGGGGCGATTGTTCCTCAACAGCCAGGACTTCATGTATTACCACCAGCAAACAGCCCTGGCAAAAAATTACCTGGGGGTGGCAGAGTTCCAGGAATCCATTACCCCGACGCTGGTTTATGGGTATCGGGATGCACCATTTCCCGGCCGTTTGCCGGATGTTTCACCCTTGAGTTACCCCCCCTACCAAAATTTCAGTGATTCTGTGATTCCGGCACCCGGCAGCCAGGTTTTTCTCTGGCACAACCAGGGGGCAGCGGGTGT
>CAZPEJ010000355.1:0-5723 GCA_964585465.1 uncultured Ardenticatenaceae bacterium | reverse complement strand
TTGCACCACCAACAGCGCAAACAAGCTCTTTTGGGGCATTTATCGGGCACGGTGGTGGAAATTGGGCCAGGTACCGGCGTGAATCTGGTTTATTACTCGCCGCAGGTTCACTGGATTGGCATTGAGCCAAACCCGGCGATGTATTCCCATTTGCAAAAACGGGTGCAGGAATGGGGCGGAACGGCCGAACTCCATTTCGGCCGTGTGGAAAAGTTGCCGTTGCCAGATGAAAGTGTGGATGCAGTGGTGTCTACCCTGGTGTTTTGTTCAGTCCCCCACCCGGCCAAAGGTTTGCAAGAGGTGTACCGGGTGTTAAAACCTGACGGCCGTTTTGTGTTTATTGAACATGTAGCCGCCCCACCCGGCAGCCTCGCTCGCCGCCTTCAAGATTGGCTCAACCCGTTGTGGAAACGCCTGGGTGATGGGTGCCATTTGAACCGGGAAACGGCCGTTTTGTTACAATCGGTTGGGTTTTCCTCTATCACCTGTGAATCGTTCAACGCCGACCAACGCCTCAGTTTGTTACCACACATTGCAGGAACGGCCGTTAAATGAGTGTCACATTCGCCCGTCCCATAGTGTTATAAGTTTTGGAATCACCGTTTTTGGATATTTTTATGCCTGAACCAATCATAATCGTAGATAACATCCACAAATCTTACCTGATGGGTAAAGAAGCCGTGCCTGCTTTGCGCGGCGTTTCACTGGAAATTGAACGCGGCGAATTTGTCTGTTTGATGGGGCCAAGCGGCTCTGGCAAAACCACCCTGCTCAATATCATTGGCGGACTGGACGAACCCAGCCGGGGACACCTCATCGTTGAAGGGCAAAACCTCGTCTCCCTTTCCGAAAACCAACTGGCTCGCCTGCGCCTGGAAAAAATGGGGTTTGTGTTCCAAAACTACAACCTGCTGGCAAACTTCACCGCCCAGGAAAACGTCGAATCCCCAATGGTATTGGCAGGTGTGGGGCGCAAAGAGCGCAAAGAACGCTCCCGCACCCTGATGGAGAAGGTGGGGCTGGGCGACCGGGCACATCATTACCCCAGCGAACTCTCTGGCGGACAGCAACAGCGTGTGGCAATTGCCCGCGCCCTGGCAAATAACCCACCCATCCTCGTTGCCGACGAGATGACAGGTGATCTCGACTCTGAAACAGGGTTTGCCATCATGGAACTGGCTTCCCAACTCAACCAGGACGGCATGACCATTGTCTTTGTCACCCACGACCCACGCATGGCAAAATTTGCCAAACGGGTGGTGGAATTGCGCGACGGAAAAATTCTGAATGGTAATTAGAGATTGAAATATCTCCAATCTCTAATCTCAATCTATGATTCTTAAGTACATCTGGAAAAACTTCAGCCGCCGCAAGGTGCGGACGGTGTTAATGATTTTGGCGTTGCTGGTGAGCATGGGGTTGATTATTGCCATGAGTGCAACGGTGGAGACGGTGCGGCAGTCGAACGTGGATTTGATTGCCAGTGCGGTGGGGCGATATGACCTGGCTATCAGCAAAACAGACCTCAGCGCAGACCCATTTATCAACGTGGCCGAGGTAGCTCCCCTGGTGTTATCGGCCGATTCCCAGATTACCGCCGTTTATCCACGAATGCAGGTCGAAGCTGAACTGGCCGTTGGGTCGGATTTTACCGAAGGTTGGCTCGTTGCCCTCGACCCGGCCGTTGACCAGATTGGGTTTGTGGATGTGATTTCTGGCACCTATGAACTGGGAGGGGGGCAAGCGGCCGTTTTTGCCGATATGGCCAGCCGGTATGATTTGCACCTGGGTGACTCCATTGACGTGGCTTACAGTTTCCCGTTGCCCCGCGAACTGGGCCAGCCCGATTCGGCCGATAGCAGCCAGCGACGCACAGTACAACGATTCACCATTGCCGCCATTGTGCGCCAAGACGGCGTGGTCAGCAGCGACATCCGCGAAGCCGTGATTATCCACCTGGCCGATGCCCAAGCCTGGTTACAAATGCCAGGGCGGGTGCAACAGTTGATTGCCACCGTCAACCCCGTGTTGTATGAGACCAGCAACTCCGAAGAAGCCGCCTTGCAGGTGCGCGAAGTGGCCTATGCGGTGCAAACCCGCCTGGGGGATGAGTACCGCTATGCCATTGCCAAAGCCTCGGCTCTGGATGGTTCGGCTGAAGGGTTTTTAGCCATTCAAGCGTTAATCAGCGTTTATGGGCTGACCTCGCTAGGCATCGTGGGGCTGTTGGTGCATACCCTGGTGATGACCAATGTGCAGGAGCAGCGGCGGGACATGGCAATTTTGCGGATTTTGGGCAGCCAGCGCACCTACCTCTTTTTTCTAGTGATTAGTGAGGTATTGCTGGTGGGAGCCATTGGCATTGGGCTGGGCATTGTGTTGGGGCAACTGTTGACCCAATACGTCATTTCCCCCTTGATTGCCAGCCAGATGGCCCAGGAAGGGGTGATATTTTCGTTGCAGCCACGCGTGACAGTTTCGGCCGTTTGGCCCGCCACAGCCGCCGCTTTTACCGTTCTCTTGCTCAGTGCCCTCAAACCTGCCCAGCAAGCCTCCCGCACCAAAGTGATGTATGCCATCAACCCCAGCGTGGCCGACAATATCCAGATTGAAGACCTGGCAAACCTGCGCGAACGCCGCCCCGATGGCAAACTATTCCTGGCTGGGGTGGCTCTGTTGCTCATTTTTAGCCTCATTGCTGGTTTTCAGGTAGCCGAAACCTTTGGCTCTCCCGTGTTGCAGGTTGTGTTTATCCTGGGAGCGTTGGGTTTGTTGGTGTTAGGGGTGGGATTTGTCTTTTTTATCACCACCGTCCCATTTGAACGGCTGGCATTGCTGGTGATGGGGGCCATTGCCCCGCGCCTGACCTATTTTGCCCGGCGAAATGTGGGGCGGGGGCAAACGCGCAACACTTTAATTTCGCTGTTAGTGCTGTTTAGTGGGGTGTTACCCAGTTTTCTAGCCACGCAGGTGGCTTTGGATCGGGCGAATCTGGAGAGTAACGTGAAGCTGCGCTGGGGCGCGCCGGTGGGGATTGAGGCGTTTGGCTGGTGGTTGCCGCCTGAAGAGGCTGTGCAATACTACCTGCGCCCCAGCTTTTTAAGTGAAGACCTGGCCCTGGTGCCAGGGATTGAACAGGTGGCTGGTTTATCCTATGCCTATACCACGTCCATTGCCGATACCATTGGTTTACGTTCGGCCCCGGTGAGTGTGAAAGGGGTTAACGGCCGTTTGCAGGATGTCCTGTTTCCTGACCTGGTTGAATTTGTGGCAGGCGACTCGACCTCCCTGGAAACCATTCTGACGGATCCACAAGCAGTGGTCATCAGCGAAGGGTTAGCCGCACAACTGGCTGTTTCTCTGGGCAGTTCGCTCAAGCTACAAGGCCAGGGGCAGGATCATACCGTTACGGTGTGGGTGGTGGGGATTGCCCGCAAATTGCCTGGTGTGGATGGTATCGGCCGTAGCCGCATTCAGGCACAGGCTGGAAGTGGGTTGTTGATGTCGCTGGATGGTTTTCGTGAGTTGATTACTGAACTCGATTTGCCCTTACCCCCGGCCGATGACCCGATTTTGACCAATGCGTATGCCACCACAGCCTCCGGTGCCATTGCCCAAGAGATTCAAGACGAACTCAATCGGCGGTACTCCGACCGTTTATGGGTTAATTTGATGGAAACTGACCTGGAATCGAGCGCACGCCAGCAAGCCACGCAGCAAGTTTTTCTCATTGTGTTGACCATGCTTTCCTTCACAACGGCCGTTTTTGGGGTATTTGCTGTGATTTATGTCACCATCTACGCCCGCCGGGTGGAAATTGGCATGTTAAAAGCCATTGGAATGCGCCGCCGCGAATTAAGCGGTATGTTGATTGTGGAGGCCATCACCATGACGTTGGGGGCGGCGTTGGCGGGCATTGCTGCCGGTGCCACCATGGGGTATGTCTCCACCTATGGCAACTACGCCTTACAGGAACAGAGCATGAAATTTGCCATAGACACCACCGTCATGCCTTTTATTGTGATCATGGTTGTTTTAGCCAGCACGATTGGTGCGGCTTTTTCCGCCCGCCGTATTGTCAAAAAACAAGCTGTAGAGATTTTGCGGATGTAGGGGAGTTTTGAGTTTTGAGTTTCGAGTTTACGCAATACGTTAACCCTATCTCTAAACAGTGACTATCTATGAACAAATACCTTTTCATCACCTTGTTGTTATTGGGGCTTGCGGGGTGCCAGCGTGGGCCGGTGGGAACAACGGCCGTTTCTACCCCACTTGCCACAACCCCCACCCCCCAGCCTACCCGCCCACCTGTTCAGACAGGTGTCACCATTTTAGCCGAGGGGCAAATCGTAGCCGTTAATCCGGTGTTATCACTGGCCTTCGAGACAAACGGCCGTTTACTTTCGTTGCTGGTTCAGCCCGGCGACCAGGTAGCGGCGGGTGAGGTGATTGCCACACTGGACGAGACCGCCTTGTTAGAAGCAGTTGCCAGTGCCGAGTTGCAGGTGGCCCAGGCCGAAAACAGCCTGGCCCAGGCGCAGGCCCAGTTGGATGAGTTGTTAAACTGGCAGGCAGATGAAACGGCCGTTGCCGTAGCCCAGGCCAATGTAGCAGCCGCCCAGGCCAGCCTGGAAAATGCCGAAAACCAGGATGCTGCCGCCGGTAACAGCCTCACCTCGGCGGCGGTGAGTGTGGAGCAGGCAGAGCGCAATCTGGCAGATGCTCAGGAAGCGTATAACACCGCTTTTGACCCCGGCCGGGAGTGGGAGCTAAACGACCCCTTCCGCGCCGATGCCATCAAAGCCGAACGGGAAGGAACGATTCGCAACCTGGCTTTTGCCGAGGAAAACTTGCAGGTGGCGCGGGCGCAATACAACCTGGCCTGGGCGGGTTTGAATAATGACACGGCCTTAAATGCCCAGGCTTCTCTGGCCTCGGCTCAACAAACCCTGGCACAGGCACAAACCGGGCCCAAAACGGCCGAAATTACTACCGCGCAGCTACAAGTGGAGCAGGCAGAGATTTCCCTTGACCAGAACGAGTTTAACCTGACCCAGGCACAAAATCGGCTGTCTCAGGTGCAACTGCTGGCTCCCTGGGCAGGTACGGTGTTGTCGGTGGAAACGGCCGTTGGGGCGTTAATCGGCTCTGGTACCCCTATTGTCACTTTGTTAGATACCACCCATTTACAGTTTCAAACCACCAATGTGAGTGAACGAGACCTGGCGCAGATTGAACCAGGGCTGGAAGTGGAGATTGTCTTAAAAAGTTACCCGGATGAACCGGTTACTGGCACAGTGGTGGGAATTGGGCCGCAAGCGGTGGGGGCGGTGGGGGATTCGGCCGTTTTTCCTATTATCATCACCCTGGACGAAACACCCCTCTCATTACGTCCTGGCATGACCGGCCGGGCGGAGATCAGGGGGTAACCTTTTTTCCGCACGAAGCACGGGGAGGGCACGGAGCTAAAGCCCCGTGCTAAAAACAACGCCCTGTGAACAGGGCTTTGGGGAGTCTTTTGACAACCTCATTTGTGTATAACAAACATCTGCCAAAAATAGACATTGTCGGAATTAAGAAAACCTATAAATTGCTTTGGAAGGTGAGAATATTATTGAGCAAATAACCTTATGGGAACATACATTGGTATCTTAGATTCGATATCCTCAAACATTTGGGGTGCAATTTTAATTCTATTTCCTGAATTGTTGTTTGCAGTGTTC
>CAZPEJ010000354.1:0-5728 GCA_964585465.1 uncultured Ardenticatenaceae bacterium | reverse complement strand
AATGATGTACACCCGCGTCCAAAGCCCATCCGTTTGTGCCTGGCGTACCAATTGACGGGTGGTTTCAATAGCTTCCTGAGTAGACATCTGGGTATTGCGCTGGCTCATCGTCTCGCTCACCGCCACCCCAAAAGCCAACGCCCGGCAACCTGCCTGCACGGCCCGGTCATAACCACGCTGGTTAAACACCAGGCCAACATAATCCCCACCAGGGTGTTTTTGCAGGGTGGTGTGCATCACTTCATCCGCATCAGCCATTTGAGGCACCGCTTTGGGGTGAACAAAGCTGGTCAATTCAATGTGATGTAACCCGGCCGCCACCAAACCATCTATAAACTGCAACTTTTGGGCCGTGCTGATGGGGAGTGCTTCGTTTTGTAAACCGTCGCGGGGGCCAACTTCGTAAATTTTCAGGGAATCGCTCATGTTATTGTCGGGGAAACAATGAACAATGAGTGGTGAACCAGGGGTTATACAATACCCCTAATTCACAGATCATTCTTCATTGTTTCTCAGTAACGGCCGATTTTGGGGTCTATCCCTACCGCATAAGCATCAATCCCCCCGGCCATGTTGTACACATTTGTCCAGCCTTGTTGCCGCAGCCAGGCAGCTACCTGGGCACTACGCCCGCCATGATGACAAAACACCACAATTTCGGCCGTTTTGTCATGGCGAACCACCAACGGCAACGCTTCCAACTGGTGTTCTGCCAGTTCACTCAAAGGGGCTTTTTCTACCCCGTTTCCCAAATTTGCATACAGCAACTCCACTGGTTCTCGGACATCTAACAAGATAAACCTGTGTCCATTGGCGCGTTTTTGCGCCACCTCCTGCACCGTCACTTCAGGAACACCAAACATAACTCCTCCAGATAAAACGACAATAAATCAAATGGCTTAACAGTTCTATTACCAAAGCCGTTAGCTTCGCCAGGCAGCCAGGCACAAACAGAACCACCCCGCCAAAAAAGCCACACCCCCCAACGGTGTCACCGCCCCCAACCAGCGTAACCGGGTAAAAACGAGCAAGTATAAACTGCCCGAAAAGAGGAAAGTTCCCGCTAGAAAACAATAACCCGCCCAATGGGGCAGATTGCCAGGCCATTTACCCGCCAGCCAGGCAGCCACAAACAGGGCCAGGGCATGATAGACATGATAACGAACGGCCGTTTCATAAGTGGCCGCCAGTTCTGGGTATTGGGCAAAATACGGCCGTAACCCATGCGCCCCAAACGCCCCCGCCGCCACCCCCAAAAACATCAACCCTGAACCAAACACCACAAACCACTTTTCCATCATCACCACATAACCTTTGTGAAACAACTCGATATTTCCGATGCAAGTCTGACCAGATATACTGCGTAAGGTCATCAATTGACAGTCTACTGAAAGAGATGAGAGAGTAGAGATTTGCCAATCTCCAATCACTAATCTCATACCATCTCAAACACTACAAACAGTTAATGCCGATTATAACCTGCTTTGGTGAAATTAACGGGTTATGACATATAATTAACCAAATGCCCATGATATAATAATTCTTGCAAATATGAGCGAAAATACACAGAATTCTTCTTCCGATGAGCAGTTTGAAGACGACCCATCACTAGACGAGGTTAACTTTCTGCCATTCCCTTATCCTTTGAGCATCACAGAAGCCTCCTCCATTCCCGTGTGGCGTGTCTCTTTTGAAGTCACTTCGCCCGCTCCGCACCAGTTTGGCCTGGATGTTAACGGCGAAATTATGCTCGGCCGGGGGGGAGGCACTCACAATCTTTTTGACCTGACCCCTTATGGCGCAGAAACAACCGGTGTCTCCCGCCGCCATGCCATGCTTCGCCCCACCAGCACCGAGTTGTATATCATTGATCTGGATAGCACCAATGGCACCATGTGTAACGGACACCTGATTGGCAGCAA
The DNA here is from genome assembly GCA_964585465.1 of uncultured Ardenticatenaceae bacterium. Lineage (GTDB taxonomy): Bacteria > Chloroflexota > Anaerolineae > Promineifilales > Promineifilaceae > CAZPEJ01. Next base: position 3,806 of record CAZPEJ010000354.1, on the reverse strand, counting down.
TACACCTTTTGCCCTCACTAATGGCGACCACCTGGTGTTAAGCCAGCTAGAAATGCAGATACACATTGTAGCCAGGCCCGCTTCTCCCACTGCGATGAACAAAACATCCATCAAACTGGCAGATGCTCTGGTACAAATTGCCAAAGGTATCACCTCCCAATTGGAATTAGATGATGTATTAAACCAAGTGGCGGATATGGCAATGCGTTTAACGTCTGCTGGTGAAACCAGTATTTGGCTGGTGGATCAAACCAGTGGCGAATTGTTTCTGGAAGCAGAACGTGGCATCCAAGAGGAGAAAATCCGCCGGATTCGGCTGCCCATTCGGGAAGATAATCTGGCAGGGGTGGTGGTGCAAACAGGTAAACCCATTCGCGCCAGCCGCCAACCCGGTGAAGACCAGATCAAGGTCAAGACGTACTTTCTGGTTGAAGCCCTGGTGAATGTGCCTATTTCGTTTGGTGGGCAGACCATTGGTGTCTTAACGGCCGTTCACCGCGACATCGGCAAGGAGTTCAACGACCAGGACGAACAACTGCTAGGGGCCATTGCCGATTTCGCCGCCATCGCCATTCAAAACGCCCGCCTCTTTGAAGCCACCGACAAACAGTTAGAGCGGCGTGTCAATGAACTCTCTGCCCTTAACGAACTCTCACGCGCTGCTGCCGCCTTCCAGCATTTAGACCAGTTATATGACATATTGGTAACACAGTTGAATAAACATTGGCCGATAGAAGCTATCTGTCTCTTCTCGCTGGACAGCCAAAAACACCTGCTACAACCCGTAAAATCCCACAACAACCCCGTTTCCCGTCATTCCCTTTTTATGGATCGCGGCATTTTGGGGCATGTGGCTCAACATGGGCAGGTTATTTTTAGTAACAATGTCCCCGAACACCCCTTTTATGATGCCGAAACAGATAACCTGAACGGTCAAACACCCCAATCACTCGCCTGTGTACCATTGCATATCCAGGAACGTGTGGTGGGGTTATTAACACTGGTCAATAAACAAAACGGCAAATTCACCAATGAGGACATTGACCGCCTGGAAACCTTTGCCCGCCCCATTGCCAATGCCATCGAAAATGCCCGGTTGTACAAAGAATCCAGCCATCGTTGGGCAGCCATCCAGGCCACAGCCCAGGCCCTGTCCCAACCCTTGATTATGTTGGATGAAAATGGGGATTTGTTAATTGCCAATCACGCCGCGCAAAAACTCCTGGATACTCACATGGCACAGCTGTTTGAAGCCATCAGTGTGGGTGTAGGGCGTACATCTGAAGTATTGATTGGTGAACAAACCTTCCTGGCAACCACTGAACATCTGGCAGATATTGGAACCATCGTTATCATGCAAGACATCACCTATGTCAAACAGTTAGAAAAAGATCGCGCCGAGATGGTTCATGCCCTCTCCCATGACTTAAAAAACCCCCTCACTTCCATTAAAGGGTGGACTCAACTGCTTATGCGCCTATCCCTTGACGAAAAGGCTGATAAATACACAAAACAGATTATTCACTCAACGGACCGGATGACAGAAATGATTGCGGAATTGTTGCACTCGGCCACAAATGAGGAATCTGTGCAACTAAACTGGCAACCCTGTGATTTACACGAAATCATCAATACGGTTCTAAGAGATGTGGAGGGGGCTGCTCTGAGTAAAACCATCAAACTGGATATGGAGTTGACAGGACGGCCGTATTTTCTCCGCGCCGACGATAAACGCCTCTATCACCTGGTACTCAACCTGGTAGACAACGCCATCAAATACTCCTCCGCCAATACCCGTGTGCGAGTTCGCCTGCACTTTGGGCAGGAGGCAATTGGCATTCAGGTGCAAGATGAAGGCGTTGGTATCCCCGAACAAGACCTGCCCCACATTTTTGAGAAGTTTTATCGCGGAGTACAAGCCAACATTCAACCCAAAGCCGGGTCCGGTGTCGGTCTGGCGGCTGTTAAAGCCATTGTCGAAGCACACGGCGGGCGAATCACAGCCAAAAACCTGCCAGAACGGGGAGCCGAATTTACCGTTATGCTGCCCGGTAGCCTACGGTTAGAAAGGTAGGTAAGAAGCTGTGAAACGTGAGGCATGACCAAAATGATCACGTTTCACGTTTTACATTTCACAAAAAGTTCCTCACCCTATCTGGTTTGTCTGAACATCACAAGGAGTCTATGAAACAAATCATCCCTGGTTTATATACGTTTTCCGGTTTGTTGGTGGGTCGGGTATATTTGATTGAAGACCCTGACGGGTTGACGCTGATTGATGCCAGTCTGGCTTCTGCGGCACCAAAGATTCTGCGCCAACTCACCACCCTGGGGCGAAAACCCGGCGACGTGAAACGTATTCTCATCACCCACGCCCACCCGGATCATGTCGGTGGGCTGCCCGCACTGAAACAGGCTACCGGCGCACAGGTGATTTGTTCGGCAGTGGAACGGCCGTTTACCGAAGGTAAAACCGAAGTTCCCCGCGCCCCGGCCGAATCCCTCTCCCCCCTGACCCGGCGGATGTTGCCCCCTCCCACCACCCTGCCCGGCACTCCGGTTGACCGCACCTTGCAGGACGGTGAATGGCTGCCAGAAGTGATGGGTGGTTTGCAAGCTGTTTTAACACCCGGCCACGCCCCTGGTCATACAGTCTACTGGCAGCCACAAAAAGGGGTTGTATTCTGCGGCGATGTCATTATGCGGCTGCCGGGTTTGCGGCTGCCATTTGCCGCTTTTACTGTTGACATGGCAGAAAACAAACGCTCCATTCAAAAAGTGGTGCGGTTACAACCAAAGATGGTTTGTTTTGGGCATGGGAATCCCTTGTTACAAAATGCCACAGAAACTTTGCGGGCTTTTGCCCAAAAAGTAGGAGCTTGAGGTATGTTTCATGGTGGTGGCTGGTGGTCTTATCTCTCTTATGACGAAAAACAATCGCGCCCAACCATTACGCGACAACTTCTGAAACGGGTATGGCACTTTGGACGGCCGTATCGCGGAAAAATTGCTGGTTTGCTGTTCACCATTTCCCTCATCTCTGGCATCACCCTCATCTCGCCATTGTTATTCCGCGACCTGATAGATAATGCCATTCCCAACCGAGATTTTGCCCGCCTGAACAGTTTAGCCCTGGCTCTCATCAGCATTCCCATTCTCAACGGGGCAATTGGCACCTGGCAACGGTGGTTGAACTCCCAGATTGGCGAAGGGGTCATTTTTGATTTGCGCTGTGCCCTCTACCACCACATGCAGCTTATGTCGTTACGCTTTTTTACCCAGACGCGCACCGGCGAAATTATGTCCCGCCTGAACAACGACGTAGTAGGAGCGCAACAGGCGGTAAGTGGCACGTTGGTAACAATTATCTCCAATGTTATCTCGCTGGTGGCGACCCTGGCGATCATGCTCACCCTGGAGTGGCGGTTAACCTTGTTGGGGTTGCTGGTGTTGCCCCTGTTTATTTTGCCAGCGCGGTATATCGGCCGTATTTTACGTGATATTCGCCGTCGTTCCATGGAACTAAATGCCGAAATGAGTTCCACCATGAACGAGACCTTGAACGTGAGTGGTGCCTTATTGGTAAAACTGTTTGGGCGGGAACGGCGCGAAATGGATCGTTTCCGCCGGGATGCTCAGGAAGTCAAACAAATTGGGGTTCGTTCGGCCGTTATGGGGCATTGGTTTTTTGTCATGTTGAGCATCGTGGGGGCAGTTGGATCGGCCGTTGTCTACTGGGTGGGGGGTCATCTGGTGCTGCGTGGCGAGTTCACCATCGGCACTATTGTGGCTTTTGGCAATTACCT
>CAZPEJ010000353.1:0-5754 GCA_964585465.1 uncultured Ardenticatenaceae bacterium | reverse complement strand
ACAAACAACGGCATCAGGTTTTCTGAGGTTTGGGCTGCTTGCGCCAGTTGCCCGCGCAACTCTGCCACTTTTTGCTGGTCGCGCCCTGCCCGCAAGGCTGCCAGGTGTTGCCGTTGGGACATTTCAATGGCTGGGTCTACTTTCATCACTTCCAAATTTAACGTGTCACTTTCTTTAATAAACCGATTGACCCCCACGACGGTTGTTTTTTCCTCTTCCAGGTCGCGTTGGAAGCGGTAAGCGGCTTCCTGAATTTCACGCTGCACATACCCGGCTTCGATGGCGGGTAACATGCCTCCCATCTGCTCAATGGTGTGCAGATATTCCAAAGCATGTTTTTCTAACTCGTTGGTGAGATGCTCAATGACATAGGAGCCAGCCAGCGCATCAATCGTGTCTGCCACGCCGCTTTCATAGGCAATGATTTGTTGGGTGCGGAGGGCGATTTGGGCAGATTCGGCCGTTGGCAGGGCCAGGGCTTCATCCCGGCCGTTGGTGTGTAAACTCTGGGTGCCACCCAAAACGGCCGAAAGTGCTTGTAAAGCCACACGAATCACATTGTTTTCTGGCTGTTGCGCGGTAAGCGTGGAACCGGCCGTTTGGGTATGAAAACGTAACTTCCAACTATCTGGGTTTTTCGCCCCAAACTGCTCCTTCATAATCCTGGCCCATAACCGCCGCGCCGCACGGAATTTGGCAATCTCCTCCAAAAAGTTGTTGTGGGCATTAAAGAAGAAAGAAATCTGGCTGGCAAACTTGTCTATATCCAAACCCGCATCCATGGCTGCCTGCACATAGGTGATACCATCTGCCAGTGTGAAAGCAATTTCCTGAACGGCCGTACTGCCCGCCTCTCGAATGTGATACCCCGACACCGAAATCGTGTTCCAGTGGGGAACTTCCCGGCTGCAAAAATCAAAGATATTGGTAATCAACCGCATAGACGGCCGGGGCGGAAAAATGTAGGTACCACGCGCCACATACTCCTTTAAGATGTCATTTTGCACCGTGCCACGTAGCTTATGTACCGCCACCCCTTGCCGTTTGGCAACCGCAAGCACCATTGCCAACAGAACGGCCGCCGGGGCGTTAATGGTCATACTGATGCTGACCTTATCGAGTGGAATGCCGTCCAACAAAATCGCCATATCCGCCAGACTGGGAATACTCACTCCCACCTTGCCCACTTCCCCCAGAGCCATGGGGTCATCTGAGTCATAACCAATTTGGGTGGGCAAATCAAACGCCACTGAAAGACCCGTTTGCCCCTGGTTTAACAAAAATTTGTACCGTTGATTGGATTCGGCCGCTGTGCCAAACCCGGCATATTGGCGCATTGTCCAAAAACGGCCGCGATACATCGTTGGTTGTACCCCACGCGTAAATGGATACTCGCCGGGAAACCCTAATTTGTCCATGTAATCGGGGTCGGGGTTGTCTGGAATATATAATCGTTCGACAGGAATACCGGAACTGGTTTGGAATTGCTCTTCTCGTTCAGGGTATTTTTTTAATAACGGCCGAACAACCGTCTCATCCCATGTTTGTTGATAAACCTCTACACTTTTCATCATTTTCTCCCATCAGGACAAATGACCCATTCGCCCTGTGTTTTTACCTGAATGAGTGTCCAGAATTAAGTTCCACCACCACCCGACAGGTTTGCCAGACCTGTCAGGCCTAAAGTAGGAAGTTGTTTTTAGACACTCACTAAGTATAATGACCCCTGTACACATTCCCAACTGCTAACCGTCATGCGATGTATTGGAAACATGGCATGTTTTAAGGAGCATTAAACACATGTATGATCAACACAAACTGGCTGAGTTGCGGGAACAAAAAGATAAGTGGGAAGAAATCTCCCTGCACAAATCGCTTTCCCGCTTTCCAGAGCGCAAAAAACAGTTCCTCACCACCTCCAGTGAACCCATCCGCCGTCTATACACCCCATTAGATGTCGCAGACCTGGATTACCTGCAAGATATTGGTTTTCCTGGTGAATACCCTTACACACGCGGCGTACACCCCACCATGCACCGGGGTCGCCCCTGGACAATGCGAATGTTTGCCGGTTTTGGCACCGCCGAGGAGACAAACGGCCGTTATAAATATCTGTTGGAACAAGGGAATATGGGGTTGTCTGTGGCCTTCGACTTGCCTACCTTGATGGGGTATGACACCGATGCCCCGGAAGCGTTGGGCGAGTTTGGTAAGTGCGGGGTAGCCATTAGCAGCCTCAAAGATATGGAAATTTTGATGGAAGGCATCCCGCTGGGGGAGGTTAGCACCAGTATGACCATCAACAGCCCGGCCGCCACCATTTGGGCGATGTATATTGCCACTGCCGAAAAACAGGGTGTGCCTATGGAACGGCTGCAAGGCACGTTGCAAAACGACATTTTGAAGGAGTATATTGCCCAGAAAGAGTTCATTTTCCCACTAGAGCCGTCCATGCGCCTGGTGACAGATACCGTTGAGTTTGGCACCCACCACATGCCGTTGTGGAATACCATTTCTATTAGCGGTTATCACATTCGGGAGGCGGGGTCAACGGCCGCTCAGGAGTTGGCGTTTACCCTGGGGGATGGGCTGGAGTATGTGCGTTGGGCTTTGCGGCGTGGCCTGGATATTGATGAGTTTGCCCCGCGCCTGAGTTTCTTTTTTAATTGTCACAACGACTTTTTTGAGGAGATTGCCAAGTTCCGTGCCGCTCGCCGCATTTGGGCGCGGGAGATGAAGGAAACATTTGCAGCCAAAAACCCACGCTCCTGGTTGTGCCGTTTTCATACCCAAACGGCCGGTGTTTCGCTGACAGCACAACAGCCAGAAATTAACATTGTCCGGGTGGCGATTCAAGCATTAGCGGCCGTTATTGGGGGCACCCAAAGCCTGCATACCAATAGCATGGATGAAGCCCTGGCTTTGCCCAGCGAACATGCCGTCACCATTGCCCTGCGAACGCAACAGATTATTGCCGAGGAAAGTGGGGTGGTGAATACGGTTGACCCATTGGCGGGGTCGTTTTTTGTGGAACATGAAACAAATAAGATTGAAACCGAGGTATATGATTACTGGAAACATGTCGATCTGTTAGGCGGTGTTTTGCCAGCCATTGAACAAGGTTTTTTCCAACGGGAAATTTCTAACGCCGCTTACCAATATCAGCGCGAAACGGATGCCGATGAACGTATTATTGTGGGGGTGAATGGGTATAATGAGGCGGATGAGGAGCTACGAGTGCCGATTTTGCAGATGGATCCGCAGGGATATGACCGGCAAATCGGCCGTTTACAGCAACTTCGCCTGGAACGAGATAACGTGCAGGTGGGGGAAACCTTAAACGCCTTGCAACAAGCCGCCAGAGGCAACGACAACCTGATGCCCTTTTTGTTAGAGGCGGTCAAAAGTTATGCCACCCTGGGTGAGATCACAGATGTGTTGCGAGGGGTTTTTGGCATTTACCAGGAGCCAAACTGGATATAGAGAGTATGGCGTATTGCGTCATTTTCAATAGACCTGGTTAATTTTATGGGGTTTACCGTGAAACGTAAAACGTGAAACGTGAAATTTCACGTTTTACGTTTCACGTTTCATTTGCGGTTAAATCCCAGAGAGGCTGAACAGTTACGGACTTTTTTATAAAACTCGCAGGTAAGAATTAAAAAAGCTGCTGCGTCCAAACAGCAGGTGTATTATTTTTGTAAGGAGAAACAGAATGGCTGAACCATTTGAAGTAACAGATGCAACCTTCCAGGTGGAAGTTTTGAATGCGGAAAAACCCGTTTTGATTGATTTTTGGGCAGATTGGTGTGGCCCGTGCCGCATGATTGCACCCCATGTGAAGGCGATTGCCAGCGAGTATGGGGAAGTTTTGAAGGTAGGGAAGATGGACGTGGATGAAAACCCGGCCGTTCCCGGCCGTTATGGGATTCGTGGCATTCCTACCCTGCTGCTGTTCAAAAAAGGGCAGGTGGTGGCGCAAATTGTGGGGGCAATGCCCAAAGACCGCATTTTGGCCCAGATTTTGCCGCACTTAAACCCAATGCCTGCTTAAGAATCACTTGAGGATTCACCAAAACGCTCGTCTACTAAGGCGGGCGTTTTTTGTTTGGGAGTGGGTTTTGCGTGTTAAAGATGGTGAATCCATTTTAATTTTTGAGGAGAATTAAATGGACATTGCAATCATGATTGAAGGGCAAAATGGGCTTACCTGGCCGCGCTGGCAGCGAATAGCCCAGGCGGTGGAGGGATTGGGGTTTGCCGGGTTGTACCGTTCTGACCATTATACCAATGCCAACCCGCCGGATAAGGAGTCGTTGGAGTTGTGGGTGTCGTTGACGTGGCTGGCAAGCCATACACAACGAATTGAGTTTGGCCCGCTGGTGTCGCCTGTTTCTTTCCGCCACCCCACCATGACAGCCCGCATGGCTAGCGCGGTAGATGATTTGTCAAACGGCCGTTTATGGCTTGGTTTGGGGGCTGGCTGGCAAGAACGGGAACATAACCACTATGGTTGGGAATTGTTGGACATGCCAGCCCGGTTTGCCCGGTTTGCCGAGGGGTTGGAAGTGGTAACACGGTTATTAAACAGCGATACCCCGGTTGATTTTTCCGGCCGTTATTACCAGTTGCGCGAGGCGATTTTATTGCCCCGGCCGCAACGACGCGGTGGCCCACCCATTTTGATTGGTGGGAATGGGCCGCAACGCACCTTGCCATTGGTGGCAAAGTACGCCGGCGAGTGGAATGCGGTTTATGTGCCACCGGCTCTGTTTCGGCAGCGCAGCCAGGAATTAGATGAACTGTTGCAGCAAAACGGCCGTTCCCCGGCTACTGTGCGCCGTTCCTTAATGACAGGTTGTGTTTTTGCCGCAAATTCGGCTCAACTGAAACAGAAAATGGTTGGATACAAAACCTCTGCCGAAGAATTACGTCAGCGTGGGGTGGTGATAGGGGCTGGGAATGAAGTGGTGGCGCAACTAGGCAACTACGCCGAAAGCGGGGTGCAGCGCATTATGCTCCAATGGTTGGACTTGGATGATATTGACGGATTAGAAAAATTGGCGAAGGTGACATTAAAATGATGAATTGTGAACAATTGCCCCCCGTTCACAATTCACCATTCACCATTCCTACTGGTTTTCTTCCCCGCTGTCAGGAGGTTGTTTTTCCGAGACGGTAAATTGATCCGCCAGTTTGCCAATTTCTTCGCTCAACCAGTGCAACCCATTCACCAAAGTCACTTTCGCTTTATGCCCCACATCGCTGGTTTCAATGCGGGTTTTGGCCTGGGTGGCTTCTTCCTTAATTTTGTAGGCGGCCGGGCTTTCTTTGGCCTCGCGGATCATTTTGTCCAGTTCATCCACGAAAGATTTCACCCCTTCCCGAATTTCTACCTCTAATTTTTGCCGTTCCTGGCTGTTCCAGGCGGTACGGAGGGTATCGGCTACCTGCCGTCCCAGGTCGCGTAATTCGTTGGCAACATCTACCTGGGGTTTTGCGGGTTCTTCCTCTACGTTAATAACCTCTGGTTCGGTAGGAACTTCTACCTTTAACCGGGCCTTGATTTCTTCTACTGTAGGCATTTCGTCGCTCATGATTTTGCACTCCTTTGACGTTTCACTGCCAGGCAACATTCTCTAACCAAAACCTGGCACTGTTATAATTTACGAGAAACGGTGTGGTAAGTTGCAGAGACAGGTTTTCTGTATCTAATTGAGCGGGAAAGCTACCATGACGGTAATGTTGGTTCTT
>CAZPEJ010000352.1:0-5756 GCA_964585465.1 uncultured Ardenticatenaceae bacterium | reverse complement strand
GCGGGTGTATTGGTAATCGGCCGTATTGCTCAGGCCATGTATGAGTGGGTTTTTGGAAGATAAAGGGGCTGTTGCGTATAAACTTCTCCCTAACAACCTGTCGGGGAAGGGCAGAATAACACGCGGGTCAGGCGGATAAAACCATAGAAAAAAATCCGCGAAAACCCGTCAAACCTGTGTCATCCGCGTTCCATTGCCACTTTTCCGACAACCTGCCAGGTATTCCTTATAGCTTAATGGCTGACACTGTTTGATACCCATCTTCCAGGTGGGAGGTGTCGTTCGCCAAAACCAGGCGCGGGCCGCGATGGCCGACCTCGATAATACTTAAGCCGGTATTACCACGAAAACTAAGCCGACTTTCCAGGTGCCAGGGAATGCCCAACACATGGGCTGTCAGGGCATGAATGGTGCCACCATGACTGACAACTGCTACCATTTCGCCGGTGTGACGGCTTATCGTTTGTTCATAGGCGCGGGCCATCCGTTCATGTAAAGCTTGGGTGGTTTCTCCTGCGGGGGGTTCTACCAACCCGTTACGTTCAATATCTAGCCATACGTCGGGGAATTTCTGGCGGGCTTCCAGGCCTGTCAACCCTTCAAACGCCCCTACATGTCGCTCCCGCCACAGGGAATCTATTACCAGGGGTAAGTTAAGCGCGGTGGAGAGGATTTCGGCCGTTTTTGCCGCCCGTTTTAAGTCGCTGGTGTACAACGCCTGGATAGGCCACTTTGCCAACCGCCTGGCTAACGCTTCAGCCTGGATAATCCCTATATCATTGAGGGGAATATCGGCGTGACCTTGCCAACGGCCGTTTGCATTCCACTCAGTTTGTCCATGTCGAATCAGTAAAATCGTTGTCATCATTATTCTGTTTGATAGGTCAGTCATATAACGCTTCCCGTCTCCAGTTACGACCACCGACACTACTCCCCAAGGCATTTCTGGACAAAATGTAACTTCTTTCTGCTTCCCAGGCTCTTAAGTCAGGCTGTTTGGTACTATGAAAATGAGAAGCATATGCTTCTATGGCACGACGGACAATTTCTGCCTCGTGAACGCCTAATTCGTCAGCCAATTGTCTTAACAGTAATTGTTGGTCAGGTTCAATATCAATTTGTTTGTGAAACATCGTGGTCATGTATAACTCCTCACCAGTCAATTTATACACCATGCAAATTATGGGGACAAACGCTCCACAAGCCAGGAACCATCACTCTGGCGGGTGTACCGCAAGCGGTCGTGTAAGCGGTCGGTGCCGCTTTGCCAGAACTCGAAGGTGTGGGGGGTGACACGATAGCCGCCCCAGTAAGGCGGGCGGGGGATGTCGCTGGTGCTAAATTGGGTTTGTAGGGTTTGTAGGCGTTCTTCGAGGGCAAAACGGCCGTTTATCACTTCACTTTGCTGTTGAGACACCCACGCCCCCAGCTGGCTGCCATTCGGGCGACTGGCAAAGTAGGCATCCGATTCTTCGGCCGTTACCTGGCCCACTACTCCCTCAATCCGCACCTGCCGATGCAAGGGCGACCACCAAAACACCAGGGCTGCCCAGGGGTTTTGCGCCAGTTCTTGCCCTTTGCGGCTGCCGTAGTTGGTGTAAAAGACAAATCCACGTTCATCAAACCCCTTCAGCAATACCATTCGCGCCGAAGGACGGCCGTTTTCGGTGCAAGTGGCTACTGTCATGGCCTCTGGTTCAATTAAATCTGCGGCCTGGGCAACCGCAAACCATTCAGCAAATTGTAAGAAAGGGTTAGCATGAAGGGTCGTTTTGTATAATTTTTCTGTGGTATACTCACGCTTTAAGCTGGTAGTGGTCTGATTCATTGCTCCTCCTATCCAGAAGTAAATAGCGGCTTGATTATATAACGAACGTCAGGTTGACACCTGAAACTAAAGGGGAATAATTGAACGTATGCAGTCTGCCCCACAAATCAACATGGGCATAATGCCCGCCCTACCGTCAATTGAAACATCATTGGAAACTGCCATCATACAAACGATTGCGTATGTGGATGTCTTTGATTATCCGTTGACGGCCGCTGAAGTCCACCGTTATTTGGAAGGTGTTTCGGCCCCGGTCTGGAAAGTGGAGGCTATACTGGCAAACGGCCGTTTAGTGCCACACCACATTAGCCGTTGCCAGGGGTATTTTACCTTACCAGGGCGGGAAGATATTATCGCTACACGCAAAAAACGGGAGGAAAACGCCCAAAAACTGTGGCCGGAAGCGATTCGATACGGCCGTTTCATTGCCGCTTTGCCCTTTGTCCGCATGGTTGCTGTCACTGGCTCCCTGGCCGTCAACAATGCCGACCCTAACGCCGACATAGATTATTTAATTGTCACCGAAAACGGCCGATTGTGGCTGTGTCGCGCCCTCACCATTGCCCTGGTCAAACTGGCGGCCCGCCGGGGTGTCACCCTTTGCCCCAACTACTTTCTCAGCGAACGCGCCCTGGTTTTTGAACAACGCAACCTGTACATCGCCCGCGAATTGGTGCAAATGATTCCTCTGAGCGGCCTTGACATATACAATCGGCTACGCCAACTCAACCCCTGGACGGCCGATTTTCTGCCCAACGCCCACCACCCACCCCACTCACCCCATACCCCACCTGTTCCTGCCCCCCTGCGCCCATTTCGCAAGTTCGTCGAAACCGCTCTGCACACCTCCCTGGGCAACTACCTGGAAAAATGGGAAATGACCCGCAAAATTCGCAAGTTTAGTGCCCAAACCGCCAGCCGTCAGGCCATTGAAACCTCATTTTCGCCCGATTGGTGCAAAGGGCATTTTGATGGTCATGCTCACTGGATTCTGGAAAACTACGCCGAACGGCTAAACCACCTTCAAGGAGATTAGAGATTGGAGATTGTGGTCAATCTTTAATCTCCAATCTCTTTCTTTGGAGTTTTTATGCCCAAAATTTTGTTTGGACAATCTTACTACCTGAAATTTGACCCCAAATTGTGGGAAGCGATGCAACCTTACCCACCACTCGGTACACTTTATGCTGCTAGTTATATGCGCGGGCAAGGGTATGATGTGGCTCTGTTCGATGCCATGCTGGCCGAGTCGGAAGATGAATGGGCGGCGGCTCTGAACCAGGAAAAACCAGATTTTGCCATTATCTACGAAGATAACTTCAACTATCTCTCTAAAATGTGCCTGTCGCGGATGCGCGAAGCTGCCTTTACCATGATTGGCATGGCAAAACAACGCGGCAGTACGGTCATCATCTGCGGTTCCGATGCCACCGACCACGCGGAGAAGTACCTGGAGAATGGGGCCGATTTTGTGCTATTGGGTGAGGGTGAATTGACGTTAAAGGAGTTGTTGGACAGGTTAAACGGCCGTTCCGCCACCCCCTTTGAGCAAATTTTGGGCCTGGCCTACTGTGAAGAGCGAGAGGCGAGGAGCGAGGAGCGAGAAGCGTCGCCCTTCGCCCTTCACCCTTCGTCCTTCGTCCCTCGTCCTTCATCCTTCATCCGCACCCCCCGCCGCCCAGACATTAAAGAGGTAGATGATATTCCCTTCCCGGCCTGGGATTTGGTGGATGTGCCGCGTTACCGCAAGGTGTGGTTAGAACGGCACGGTTATTACTCCATGAACATGGTCACCACACGCGGCTGCCCCTACCATTGCAATTGGTGTGCCAAACCCATTTGGGGGCAACGGTACAACATGCGTAGCCCACAAAACGTGGCTGCCGAGATGAAATGGCTCAAAGACACTTACCAACCCGACCACATCTGGTTTGCCGACGACATCATGGGCCTTAAGCCGCGCTGGTTCGAGCAGTTCGCCGATGAGGTGGAACGGCTAGATGCCAAAATCCCCTTCAAATGCCTCAGCCGGGCCGATTTGCTGGTGAAAGGCAAAACCATAGAAGGGCTAAAACGGGCAGGCTGCCAAATTATCTGGATGGGAGCGGAGTCTGGTTCACAAAAAATCCTGAATGCAATGGAAAAAGGCACCCAGGTGGAACAAATTTATGAAGCAGCCCGCCGTTTGCACGAGGTGGGGGTGAAGGTGGCTTTCTTTTTACAGTTTGGTTACCCCAGCGAAACCCGCGAGGATATTGAAAAGACGTTGCAAATGGTACGCGACTGCCAACCCGATGATATTGGGATGTCGGTCTCTTACCCGCTGCCTGGCACTAAGTTTTTTGAACGGGTGAAGATTCAACTGGGTGAAAAACAAAACTGGGTAGATTCTAGCGACCTGGAGATGATGTACCAGGGGCCGTTTACCACAGCGTTTTATCGGCAGTTGCATCTTGTGTTGCATAAGGAGTTCCGGTCTCGTAAGGCGTGGGCAGCGTTTAGGGAGGCGGTGAAACGGCCGTTTTCTCTGCACCCCTCCCATTTCCGCCAGATGGCAGGCACGGTCTACCGCCTGGCAACCCTGCCCTTTGCCCGCTACAAACTCAATCAACTGGCCGCCATCCCACAAGGGGCTATTTCCTTGCCGATAGGGATGACGTTAGAAGAAGCGGCACAGCCCTCGCCGCAGGGGGAGTAGTGAGCAGTAAACAGTACCCGTAAACAGTTTCCAGTAGGCAGTATGCAGTGAGCAGATTGAAAGTAGAGGTAGGGCGAAATGGTGAATTTACCTTATGTTAAAAGTTTTCGGGATTTGTTGGTTTATAAAAAGGCAAGAGAATTGTCGTTGGCAATTTTTCAGGCTTCACAAGGGTTTCCAAGGGGAGAAATGTTTTCCTTAACAGATCAGGTAAGACGCTCTTCCAGGTCAATTGGGGCGCAAATTGCAGAGGCATGGGCAAAGAAAAACTATGAAAAGCACTTTTTAAGTAAATTGACAGATGCAGATGGAGAGCAGCAAGAAACACAACATTGGTTAGAGACTGCACGAGATTGCGGATATTTGACGCAGGTACAAATAAACCCATTACTTCAACAATGTGAAGAAATCGGCCGTTTACTGGGCGGTATGATGGCAAAATCGCACTTGTTCTGCCCCGACCCACACAAATCACTCCGTGAACCATCGCCCGAATACTTCACTCAACCAAATACTGAGTACTGAGTACTGATCACTGGGTACTGATCACTGATCACTGAGTACTTTCCCCAAACTATGGACATTCTACTAACACACGGCTACTTCATTGCCGAGGACGAACACGAACAGAAAATTATGAAACCCTACCCGCCGTTGGGTTTGTTGTATATCTCTTCCCATCTGAAAAAGGAAGGGTTTCAGGTGGAAGTGTGGGATAGCACGTTCCAGACGTTGGCGGATTTTGCGGTGTATGTGGAGCAGAAACGGCCGTCTTTGGTTGGCCTCTATTGTAACCTGATGACCAAACAAAACGTGCTGAAAATGGTCAAACTGTGCAAAGCAGTGGGGGCTAAGGTGATTTTGGGCGGGCCAGAGCCGGTGAACTATGCCGCCGAGTATCTCAGCTGGGGGGTAGACGTGGTGATAAATGGCGAAGGGGAACTCACCCTCAGCGAACTTATCCCCCTGTTTGCCCAATCCAGCCAACCCAATTTAGGCGGCGTATTGGGCACCATCTACCGCGACGACGACGGCAAACTGGTGCGGAACCTGCCCCGCCCACAAATTAAAGACCTGAGTACACAACCCTGGCCCGACCGTGAAGCCATTGACCTGGAAAAATACCTGCACACCTGGGAAACCCATCATGGGGTGCGCTCTATTTCCCTAATTACAGCGCGGGGCTGCCCCTACACCTGTACCTGGTGCAGCCATTCGGTTTTTGGCGAA
>CAZPEJ010000351.1:0-5758 GCA_964585465.1 uncultured Ardenticatenaceae bacterium | reverse complement strand
CCAGTTAATCCGGCCGAGTTCATGGCGGCAAACCCCATGGCCACCAGCCCCATGTGGCTGACGCTGGAGTAACCGATCAAGTATTTCATATCGCGTTGGCGCATGGCGATGAGCGAGCCGTAGATGACGTTGATAATGGTGAGCAGAATGACGAAGGGCATCCAATAAACGGCCCCTTCGGGCAGGATTTGCACCCCAACCCGCATGGAGGCATAAGCCCCCAATTTCATCAGCACCCCGGCATGAATCATGGAAACGGCCGTTGGTGCGGCCACATGACCATCAGGCGACCAGTTGTGGAACGGCCACAAACCTGCCAACACCGCAAACCCCAGAAACAACGGCATAAACCACACAATCTGCGTATCAATCGGGAAATTCGCCTCCGACCACACCCGCAAATCAAAGGTTTGTGGCAAACCAATTGTCGGCAGTTGAAAATAGAGTACCAGGAAGGCGATGAACGAAACAAAACTGCCTATCAATAAATAGAGGGTCAGCTTCATCGCTGCATATTCACGGCTCACCTTCCAACCCCAAATGACAATCATCACATACATGGGCAGCACCGCCAGCTCATAGAAGAAAAAGAGCAAAAATGCGTCTACTGCCACAAAAACCCCTTGCACCCCAGCCACTAGCAGCATAAAAAAGGCATAAAACTCACGCGGGCGGTCTTCGACGCTCCAGGAAATCAACACCCCCCCCAAACCCACAATAGATGTCAGCAGTACCAATGTTGCACTCATGCCATCTACGCCCAGGGTGTAGCCAATGTTGATGCTGGGAATCCAGGGGTGATCCTCCACAAACATGAGCGTTTCTGCCCAACGTGTGCCAGTGGCAGGCAAGTTTTGGTTGTACACCACATACACATAAATCGAGAGCAGCAGACCCAAAATCATCGCTGCCAGGCCCAACATACGGGCATTTTCGCCCCGTTCTTTGGGCAGCATCAGGATAATAATGGACGCGATTATCGGCGACAATGTGATAACAGATAAGTAGGGAAATTCCATAATCCTCTTCCCAGGTAAAAGATTAAAAATGGAGATTAAAAAGCCTTCGCTTCTCTTTAATCTCCATTAACCAAACATTTTTGTAACGGTGTCGTTAATAAATACCAGTAACCATTGCGGCCAGATGCCCAAACTTAACATGAGCACCATCAACGGCCAGATAACCAAATGTTCACGCATGGTCATTTCGCTCAGGCCGCGCCACTCTGGTTTCAGTGGGCCGTGCAAAGTCTGCCCAATCCCTTTCAAAATGTAGGCTCCTGTTACCAGCAAACCAATCATCGAGAGGGCAATTTGTAGTTGGAAAACACCCCAGGTGCCGCGTGTGATCATAAACTCGCCTACAAAACCGTTCAGGCCGGGCAACCCCAAAGAACACATGCTGACAAAAATTAAGATGGCACCGTAAACAGGTAAAACAGTCCAAATGCCACCATATTTTTTCAGGTCACGGGTGTGGGTACGTTCGTAGATCACCCCAACCAGGAAAAACATGCCAGCCGCCGACAGACCATGATTAAACATTTGCAACACGGCCCCGCTGGTTGCCAAAATGGCATCGTTGGTAATGTTGGCGTTGGTGCCGGGCAGGCCATAGGCGTAGGCCATGACGGCAATGCCCAAAACGACAAAACCCATGTGGTTGATGGAGGAGTAGGCAACCAGTCGTTTGAAGTCCCATTGGCCGTAAGCGGCAAAACCACCCAGGACGATGCTTAACATGCCCAATGTTGCCAGAACTCCGGCGGTCAAGTGGGCTTGTTCGGGGAATAGGGGAATGACCAGGCGTATAAATCCATAGGCTCCCAGTTTGAGCAAAACACCGGCCAAAATCATGGAGCCAGCGGTGGGGGCCTGGGTGTGGGCATCGGGCAACCAGGTGTGGAACGGCCAGACGGGGACTTTGATGGCAAAGGCGATGACAAAGGCCCAGTAGGCGATGTTTTTAACGGCCGTTACACTAAACCCCGTTCCCGCCAATGTCCCATCCGTCAAATTGACCCAACGATCCATCAATTGCAAAATATCAAACGTGCCACTAGCAAGCCCCATCACTTGGATAGAAAGCAACAGTCCTAAACTCCCAGCCATTGTATAGACAAAGAACTTAAACGACGCATAATCCCGATCTGCCCCACCCCACAATTTGATGAGGAAATACATGGGCACCAGCCCAAACTCCCAGAAAATGAAAAAGATCATCAAATCTAAGGAAGCAAAAAGACCCAACATGGCAGCTTCCATAATCAAAAACAAAAACATAAACATCCGTGTTTTGTCTTCGATATTAAAGGAAGCCAAAATTGCCAGCGGGGTGAGAATGGTGGTGAGCAAAAACATGGAAAGGCTGATGCCATCTATGCCCATGTGATAGCTGGCCCCAATGGCCGGGAACCACTCCTGCTGCACCACAAATTGAAAACCCGCGTCCGCACGGTCGTAGTTAAACCACATGATTAACACAAAAACCAGCGGAACCAGGCTAAAAATGAAGGCCAGCCGCCTGATAAGGTTCTTTTCATCTTCTGGCAGAACAAAAATAACCAACGCTGCCAAAACAGGAAAGAACAGGGTCAGGTTGAGGATATTGTTTTGAATCAAGTCCATAGAACTTTCCGCCGTAATAATTTTTACTACTTAAACTTTGGAACCACACCCTGTTTTCACCCGTCGAACAGGGCATGGTTGAATGTTTAATTACCGATACTCAACAAGGAAGTTAACCAGCCATAGTTAATTGCCAAAACAACGGCCGCTAATACGCTGGCTATCAATAAGGAGTACAAAGCGTACTCTTGCATTTTGCCGGACTGTAACTGGCGAAACTCGCGCATCACAGCCAGGCTTTGGTCTTTTACCCAATCTATACCCTGGCCCCACACCAGTTCTTCAGTGCGTTTCATCACCTGCCCAACGGCATAAACCGTATTGGCAACCAGGTGTAAAGCCCCATCTATCAGGCCCCTGTCCATAAATTCGTAAACCACCTTTTCGGAAAAAACAGTGGCGGGTTGGATAAAAACGGTATCATATAGTTCATCCCAATACCATTTGTTTTTGAGGAAGGTGTGCAGTGGGCCAAGTGGGGCGATGAGAGGGTCGGGCTGGTTGGCAGAAAGGGGTTTACGGCCGTAAACCCAATACCCCAACAACAAACCACCCAAGGCCACCACAATTGAAGCCGTTAATGGCACATAATTAAAGGGCAGGGTCTCAATGGCGTGATGAATCAAATGGAGTTCATACAACTCGTCAAATGTGTGTTCAACCGTAGCCCCCACAAAATGGTGGTAGGCATTGTAAAAAACACCCTCCGTGCCCAAAAAGTTATCGGGAATGCCCGCCCAACCCGCGCCCACCGCAAAAATGGCCAGCAACACCAGCGGTAAAGTCATGTAGGCATTGCTTTCGTGAGCGTGTTCGGCCAGAGGAGTGCGGGGGCTGCCTAAAAAGGTAAGGGCGATCTGGCGCATCGTGTAAAAAGCGGTGAGGAAAGCCGCCAAAGCCAGTGTGACAAAAATCACCATTGCCAACGGGTTGCCGTGAGAGCCTTGATACCAGGCATCTGCCAAAATTTCGTCCTTTGACCAAAAACCGGCCGTGACAAAGGGGAACCCGGCTAAGGCAAAACCACCAATGACAAATGTCCAAAACGTTACCGGCATTTTGTCCTTCAAACCACCCATATTCATCATATCTTGCGGGTCGGTGTGGTGGTCATGCACATGTTCTGCGCCATGTTCCATGCCGTGAATGATGGAGCCAGAACCGAGGAAGAGCAGGGCTTTGAAAAAGGCGTGGGTGATGAGGTGAAAAGCGGCGGCCACATAGGCCCCAATGCCGATGGCCGCGACCATAAACCCAAGTTGGGAGATAGTGGAGTAAGCCAACACCCGTTTCACGTCATTTTGGGCAACCGCAATAGTGGCAGCCATAAAAGCGGTGAAAGCACCAATACCACCAATGATTAAACTCACCGTTTCGCTGCCTTCTGGCCCCATGCCGACGGCAATGAGGGGGAAGGTGCGGACAATTAAATAAACCCCGGCCGAAACCATCGCTGCTGCATGGATGACCGCGCTCACGGGCGTGGGGCCTTCCATCGCATCTGGCAACCAGACGTGTAGCGGCCATTGGGCCGATTTGCCCACTGTGCCCGTAAAAATGAGCAGAGCCATCACACCCAGGGCGACTGCGCCGTAGGTTTCAATGGCGTGTTCAAAACTTTCTACCGAGAAGGCTTCGCTAAAGTTGAGGGTGCCAAAAACGCGGTAAAAGTAGACAATGCCCAACATCATCACCACATCTGCAACGCGGGTGGTCATGAAGGCTTTGATGGAGGCTTTACGCGGGGGGGTGGCTTTGGGGTCTTTGTAGGTGCGGGCATACCAGAAACCAATGAGGGAGTAGGAGCAATACCCCATAATTTCCCAGCCAACAAACAGGAGTAACAGGTTATCTGCCACGACCAGGGTGAGCATGGCCCCGCCAAAGAGGCACATCCAGGCCATGAAACGGGAGAGCATGGGTTCTTCTGCACCGTGATTGGGTTCGCCCAGGTGGGGGTGGGCGTTGGGTTTGCCATAGTTGTGATAACCAACGCTGTAAATGAAGATCATGGTGGTGGCAAAGGGTACCATCAAGAGCATAACGGCCGTTAATGGATCAACTGCCACACCCATATCCAACCAGCCTTCACAATTGTCCCCTTCTTCCAGCGGGTTACACGCCCCCACAGGCAACCAATCTATGGAACTGGCAATGTGGGTGGGGTGTTCAGCTAATTCATGGAAATCCAGGCCAAACATATTGAAAGCAATTGTCCAGCCCAAGACCAACGAGGTGATGATGGCTGCCCAGGACAGCAACCAGCTTAAGGTTTTGTTCCGCCAGGTGAACAGGGCAATGATAAAAAAGGTTGCCAATGGCCCTGCCGGGACAAGCCAGGTTAGGAGTTTCAGGGTTTCTTCGCTCATATCTTCTCTCAGGAAAAGTTGTTTAGTATTGACGACATCCTGTTCGTAGTTCTGGCTCTAGTCAGTAAACCCACTGGAGGGGGAACTACAAACGTCTGAAATGGTGCGTTAATTTTTCAATGTATCCAATTCTTCCGCCACCACCGAGTCGCGGGTGCGGTAAACCGAGATGACCAGTGCCAGGCCCACAGCGGCTTCTGCGGCGGCAACCGTGAGAACAAAAATGGCCCAGGCCAGGCCGGTGGCACTATCGGGTGTATTTGCCAGATTGTAACGCCAGAAAGCCACCAGATTGATGTTGACGGCGTTTAACATCAGTTCCACCGACATTAACATGGCTACGGCGTTGCGCCGGGCCATTAAACCGTAGAGGCCGATGCAAAAAAGAGATGCAGCGACGATTAAATACCATGATAACGGAACCAGTTCGTTCATAACTTTCCTCAAACCTCCTGGGTTTACGCTTCGTCTTCTGGTTTGGGCCAGGCCACGACAACGGCTCCTATCATCGCCCCTAACATCAAAACAGAGGCGATTTCAAAGGGGAGGACATAGGCATCTGCGCTGACAAAGGAGTGGCCCAGGGCAATGACGCTGCCGTTGATGACACTTTCGTCTACGGCGGGGCGGGAAGCAAAAGCGACTGCTGCATCTGGCTGTAACGGCCAATACTCGCGCATTCCCACAATGACAAAGAGGAGAACGGCGAAGGTGATAACGGCCGTTACCATCGAAAAGACGTTCTGTGAGTTAAATGGGGTT
>CAZPEJ010000350.1:0-5760 GCA_964585465.1 uncultured Ardenticatenaceae bacterium | reverse complement strand
AGCCATCCCCCAGGTCGCCCCAGACATCCCCTGGATTCGCCTCATGTATGCTTATCCCGGTTACGTCACCGATGAGTTGATCGAGGTCATGGCAACCACCCCTCAGGTTTTGCCCTACCTGGACATCCCCTTACAACACGGCCACCGCGACACCCTGAAACGAATGCGCCGCCCTGCTAACATCGAGTGGGTCTACAAAACCGTGGAAAAACTCCGCACCGCCATGCCAGACATCGCCATTCGCACCACCTTTATCGTTGGTTATCCAGGGGAAACAGAAGAGGAATTTGCCGGGCTGAAACAGTTTGTACGCGACTTGCAGTTTGACCGTGTAGGGGTTTTTACCTACTCCTACGAAGCCTCCACCCCATCTGCCACCGTTTCCTGGCAGGTGCCAGAAGAGGTAAAAACAGCACGGCGCGACGAGTTAATGGAATTGCAACAAATCATCTCGCTGGCAAAAAACCAGGCCCAGGTGGGGCGCACCCTACCCGTTTTGGTGGAAGGGCATGGCGATCAAGTCACTATCGGCCGTACTTACCGCGATGCCCCCGAAATTGATGGGTTAGTCATTATCCCAGGGGAGTTGCCCATTGGTGAACTGGTACCCGTTCGTATTGACGGAGCCATGACCTATGACTTAACCGGTTACCCGGCCCTCGTTCCAGTCCAGATAATTCAATAACCCCAAAATCATATCAATACACAAAACCGGGTTTTTCCAAAAAACTCGGTTTCTTTTCATCACTTATCCCCTTCTGTGCCGTCGCTCCCGTCGCCCTTCGTCTTGGGTGGGTTTCGGCCGTTTATAGGACGGCACATCGGGTAAAAACACTCCCTGACTCATCCCAGCCTGAATCAGCTTCACCATTTCTCGTTCAACAAGCAGATCCGTTTGCACCGGCTGGTAATTTGCCAGCCCACGTTCTACCTCTGCCTTCAACCGTTGTTCCATCGAGAGGCTACCCGCCCGTTTCCAGGCATCCCGATTCAGTCGGTCAAAAGTGGGGCCGGGCAAATACAGCTCATTCGTCCAATGCTTCAGCGTATGATCCAGCGTGAGCATATGTTTTTCATCCAACAGCCCACGCACCAGGTCAATGGTAGGCAAATCCTCTTTGACGGCAAATTCGCGCACAAAATAAAGAGCCTGACCACACAGTTCGTTATCCAGCACCAGTTTTTCCAGGCTATACACCAACACATAATCCAGCATCCCCGGCCCAGATACAGAATTGACCCCGGCCAGCGCGGCCAGCAACGCACTACTAAAACTCTCCGCACCCGCCTGAGCATCTACAAACTTGCTTTCGCTCAAAGCCATGTAGGATTGGGTTGGCAATCCCAACTTTTTGGCAACGGCCACATAAGCGACATCCAGGTGCATGGCCTCAACAGCTATCATGGGGGAGGAGCCTGTTTTCATGTGAAAGGTGGCCGGGGCACCACCAAATAAAACCGGCGTTCCCGGCTTGAGCAGTTGCGCCATTGTCAGGCCGCTTAACACATCCGCAACGTGCATCACCGTCGCTCCCACCAATGTCACCGGAGCAATCAAACCCATCAAGGTGACAGGCACAATTTCCACCGGAATACCCCACTCTACACAATCCATCAGGTTTTGGCAGGAGTCTTCGCTGTAGCGGAAGGAGCCGGAAGCAGTGATGGTAAAAATGCTCATCGGGCGGGCAATCAAATCTGCTTTGTCGTGGCGGAAAAGCTGCATCATTTCCCCCATGCGGGTGGTGCCGTGTGGGGTGAAGGCCCCCGATACAATGGGTTTGAGGGAGTTTGTCAGACACAGATAGAGTCGCCAGGCATCGGAAACGGCCGCTTCAATGTCACTGGGTGAAAAGGCTGTTGCCAGGTAAGCAATGTGTTGCATTCCGTCCGCTAACCGCACGTACTCTACAAAATCGGCCGTTGTTGCCAGCCGTGTTTCGCCCGTGCGATGATCCAACACCTGCAACCCACTAGAGCCAGGAACAAAATGGACATTATTCCCTCCCAAAAGGGCGTGGGCATCCCCATCTCGATTGTAGAGGGTGAAAGAACGGGGGGTGGTGTTAATGGCTTGTTCAACCACATCGGGGGGGAAAAGAAGACGGCCGTCTGCGGGATTCGCCTTCAAACCCAGATCCAACAGCCGATTTCGCAACCCAGTCCCCACCACCTCCACCCCAATTTCTGCCATAATCCGTTTGGCTTCATGCAGAATTTTGTGCAACAACTCGTCGCTCATGATGTTTAAGGTTGGACGCATGAGTTCTATTTACTCCCCGTGCCACTTCAACTGGGCTTGCAAACCTGTCAAATGGGCTTCCAACTCCACCAGTGCTTCTTGTTGCTGGCTGATTTTATCCTTTTCGGCGCGCACAAAACGGGCAAAGGGGGAAACGGTGTCTTCAACCCGTTGTGCCCCGCGCCGCATTTCGCGGTTGAACTGCTCACTCAAACCGTTTACCAGCCGCGTCCGCAAATCTGCCAGCTTTTCCGCCAGTTGTTGTTTGGCTTTGCGGCGGCGGTTGGGCAAAATGAGCAACCCCAAGGCCACCACTGCTACCCCGGCCAAGATGCCCGTAACATCCAACCACAATACATGGGCGGCGGCGGCTACTGCCACCCCTACCCCCACCCCACCCACACCTGCCAGGCCGGTATTCACAACGGCCGTTCTGGCCGATTCCGCCAATTCTGCCGCTTCCCGTTCTTTATCATACGTTTCCACCGCCTGACGGGTAGCCCGGCCGATAGATTCAATCAACCGCCCCCGGTCGTAAGCCAGCGTCCCTTCGCGTGGCCCCGTCTGGCCCACAATGCGGTCTTCGTGTGCCTGCCGCCGTTTGCCCAGGTGTTCCGCAACGGCCGTCCATTGGCGCAAATCCTGTTCCACCATCCAATCTACCAGTTCACTAACCCGCACTTCAATCTGTTTAGGGGTATCTGCCACTACCTGTTCTTCAAAAGCGTGTTCAATTTGTTTCGTGCGAATGAGGTCAGGAATACGGCCGAAACGAATCGTCTCGTCAAAAAAGTCGTCCCCCCGTTTCTCCATAGCATACAAAATGTTGTCTACCTCGCTCAGGCGGGCGCGAAAGTTGCGCTGCATATCTTCATCATAGTAGAGCATTTGCCGCTGAATGTCGTCCAACAACTGGCTGTCCTCTTTCAATGAGTCCAGGTCGGTTTCTACACTTTCCAGCTGCTTCCTGACCAGTTTTTGCCCCACCCCCAACGGGTTTAACAACTTCAGGCGAAAACGGCCGTCGTCATCCAACGTTTCCTGAATGTATTTTTCCAACGGGTCAAACCCACTGGCAGGCCATAACTGCGGTTTACCCGTTTTGGCTTGTTGGGCCAGTCTGGCGGAAACGGGAAAAACGGCCGAAATCTCCCCCACCAGGTTTTTGGCCGAGTCCCGCACAAACTCCATCACTTGATTCAATTCGGCCGGGCCGGGCAAAATGTCTGTTTTATTCACCACCAGCACAATCTTTTTGCCCCAATCACGGATTTGCGTCAGAAAGTGGCGTTCACTCTCAGTAAATGGTCTATCGGCCGAGGTAATAAACAAAACCAGGTCACTACGCGGAATAAATTCGGCCGTTAACGCTTCATGTTCCCGCAAAATCGCATTCGTCCCTGGTGTGTCCACAATACTGATTTTTTGCAACAACTCGACTGGAGCCGTTTGTAACCAAATTCCTTTAGAGTCAGGTTTTTGTTCCGTTTTCTCCCCATACCGCAACAAATAAATCTGGCTAGTCGTCGGTGTCACCCCTTCCTGCTGTAAGGTTTGCCCCAACAAGGCATTGATAAAAGCAGACTTGCCCGCGTTAAACTCCCCTGCCACCACTAACAGAAAGAGATCATCCAATTGCCGGATAGAATCCGCCAGGGCAGCCCGGTCGGCGGGCGAAGCGGCCGAATCCCCCAAAACATCTCGTAAGGTGCCTAGTGTGTTTCGAGTTCGTTTGAGCAGTTCTTCTTGCTCATTTGTTAAGATTTCATCCATGTTTTTTCCGTTTTTCTCCTGTTTCAAACCACAACCGGGTGAAACTTTTGCCCAATTTTACCAGATAAAGCCGTAAGGAGTGTTAAGTTTTTTTGTAAGTCAACGTGCCTATACTTCCCTATAGATAACTCATTGATAAGTTTTGCAGATTTATTTTAAGGGTAAAACAATGATTCAAGCAACAATCGCCAACACCAATGTTATAAACAAAAGCGCAGCTTCTTCGGTTGTGGTGCCAGCTACCAAATTGAACCCGCAACAAGCCAACAAAGCTTTGAAAGCCGCTCTGGATTATGCCATTGTCATCCCAGTTTTGCTCCTCACCTGGCCTTTGTTCTTGATTCTGGCAATCCTGGTAAGACTGGATTCTGCTGGCCCAGTGATTCATCGTCGTAAGGTTTTGGGGCGCGACGGCCGGGTTTTCTACGCTCTCAAATTCCGCACCATGCATGTTAACGGGGATGAGATTTTGAACCAATACCCCCACTTGAAAGCAGAATTGAGTGCCAATTACAAATTGAAATGCGACCCCCGCATCACCCGCGTTGGTAAATGGCTACGTAAATTCAGCCTGGATGAATTGCCCCAACTGTTCAACGTGTTGCGTCAGGAAATGTCTGTGATTGGGCCGCGCATCATCGCCCCCAACGAAATCAGCAAATACGGCAAACAGGGTGACACCCTCTTGACGGTGCAACCTGGTTTGACTGGTTTGTGGCAGGTAAGCGGCCGTTCCGATACCTCTTACGAAGACCGCGTAAATCTGGACATGAACTACATCAACGACTGGTCAGTTTTGACCGACTTGAAAATTTTGGTCAAAACCCCCATCGTGGTTTTGAAAGGCGACGGAGCCTACTAAACCGAAAATAAAACAGGATAAAAAAGCCTGGCTTGTTAAAAGCCAGGCTTTTTTTATTTTCCGGGCCTATCTTTACAGACTTTGAACAGAACGCGGATTTCACGGGTTTGATGGGTTTTGGCACTGGTTTTTAATCTCTCCCCAGTTTCAGGTAAAATTCCACCGTCAATCATCAGCCTCAGGCTAAAAACGATTTCCGAGGAGGTATTATAAATGCAGTTTAACCTGTTTGAGCCTGGCCCCAAGTATTACACCACCCTGGACGAGTTGGTGCAAACCATGTTGAAAATGGAAGATGACCCGTTGTTTAAGGCTGGCACGAAAATGGTAATTTATCGTGGCAACCCGCAAGCTAAGTTGATGATTATTGGTGAGGCCCCTGGCACAGAAGAAGATCGTTTGGGCAAACCGTTTGTCGGCCCTTCCGGGCAACTGCTCGACCAAATTTTGCAGGCGGTAAATCTGGATTCTGAAAAAGATGTTTTTATTACCAATGCGGTTTTCCGCCTGCCCCCTGGCGACGATGGAAAACCCCTCCGCAAACCAACTGAGGACGAAATAGCTTTCTACAAACCCTTTTTGTTGGAAATCATCCGCCTGATTAATCCTAAAGTAATTGTTTTGTCAGGCGGTGTGGCAGCTCAATCGCTGTTAGAGGAAAAACAGGGTATCACCAAAATTCGTGGCAAGTGGTATCAATGGCAAGATAAGTGGGTGATGCCCATCTTCCATCCGGCCTATCTGCTGCGAAACCCCGTCCGCACCCCTGGTTCGCCCAAAGCTCTCACCTGGCAGGATATTCAGGAAGTGCGAAAAAAGTATGATGAAGTAGTGAGCAGTGGACAGTGAACAGTGAGCAGTGGGCAGTGAACAGTGGACAGTA
>CAZPEJ010000349.1:0-5773 GCA_964585465.1 uncultured Ardenticatenaceae bacterium | reverse complement strand
GGTAACGGCCGAAAACCCGGTATTGAGCAACGATACGACTGCCCCCACAATGGGTTGTTCCGTTCCCAATACGGCATTGGTGGTGTCTAATACCCGGCCGGTGAGGGTGGCAGGGCCAAAGTTGTGCTGCACGGTGACATCGCTGGTGAAAACGGCCGAATTGAGCGACAGATGGCAATCCCCGGCAAAGGTGTATTCGTGGGTATAGACCCAGTATTGACAGAGTGCAAATCGTTCAGTACTCTTGTTTACCATATCGTTGTTAAGCTTGGTGAATATATTCGGCACTATCTTTGCAGATTATGAATGGAACGCGGATTTCGCGGATTTCGCGGGTTTTCGCAGGTTAAAGGCAATCAATTTGTGCCAATCAAAAACTTTATGTTGCCTCTTGTGTGATGTTGGCGGCCAAAAACTGCTTGATTTACCGAAAAATCCGCGTTGATCCGTCTTATCCGTGTTCATCCGCGTCCCATCTTCTTATTTTGCAAACATAGTGACCAATTGATATATGTCTGTTTCTCACAGTAATTATGGCAGCCAAACCTATAATTTTTTGCCCTCATTGTGACCTCCTAATTCTGAACGAATCGGTTTGCTCCAATTGCGGCTGGCAACGGCCGTTATCCGGTTCTGCGCCTGGCACGGTTCTTTGGCAGACATCTCTGGAGAGCAAACTGGGAGAACCCTACAGCACATTGGCTGTTACTCAAGGGCTGTTGTTAGTCAGTCTGGAAGTGGGACAACAATATAACACACCACAAGGGGTGGTGGTGGCATTAGACACTACCACTGGTCAGGAACAGTGGCGATATTTCTTACCGGAGGGGCGCATTACCAGGACATTGGTTGCAAACGAAGAAATAATGTGGATTGGTTCAGAAGATGTCAATCCATTGGGCAAACCGGACAACGTGCTGGTAGCACTGAACCTGAAGGGAGAAATTGCCTGGCAGTATCCTGTCCCCGCTCATAGTCTCTCGGCCCCAGCTATTCTAAAAGAGTTGTTATTTTTTACCACCAATGCCAGGGTTGGATATATTTTAGAAGCCCAAAACGGCCGTTTACACCATCAGATTTATCATCTTCCCACCTGGATTTCGGCTGCTCCGACTGTGGGAGACGACACATTTTACATTGGCTCAAGAGAGTCGGTTATCCAGGTCATAGAGGTAAAGGATGGTCGTACCTTTCCCCTGTTTCAGGCGGAGCAGGATGAACATCGGTTTGCCATGCCGCCAATTTACCACCAGGGAACGATTTATGCCCCATGTTGGGATAAACATTTGTATGCCATAGATACCTCTACCCACCAACTCCGTTGGCGTGTCCCGTTGGGTCGAGGCATTTCATCCCCGCCAGTTGTGGGAACACATCTCTATGTGGGAGTGAAAGACACAGCCGAAGATAAAAAACCTGCTTATGCCTTGTATGCCCTAAATTTGGAAACGGGAGAGACTGTTTGGCGATTTCAAGTAGATAAACACATCGAAGCTCCAGCATTGGTAGTGAACGGGTTTGTGTTTGTGGGCAGCAAAAACGGCCGTTTTTATGCCCTGGATGCGTTCACTGGCACTGTACAATGGATGGTTGAAACCAGCGGCAGAATTATTACAACCCCACTGGCTACGGATACTATGCTGTTTTTTGGCACCCGCGAAGGCCAGATAACGGCTGTTTCCTGGCCTTCACAAAAAAAACTCTTCTCACCTGCCGCCTATCGAGCCGAAGGCGACTGGGAAATGGCGGGCATAACCTCCGCCCTGGCTGGAGACTTTGCGGCAGCCGCCGCCGATTTTGCCCAGTTGTTGCGCCCTTATCATGCGGCCCAACTGTATGCCCACGCTGCCCAGACCCCAGAGGAGCATTTGGTAACAGCCCAGACATTCCAACAAGCCGCAGAATGGTACGAACAAACCGGACAAAAACAATCAGTCCAGTTGTGGGAAGCTGCTTTCACTCACTACGAACAAGCCTATGAGCCAGAAATGGTCGCACAGTGTCAACAGCAAATCAACCGGTTGCGCCGCTGGCCCGAATTAGACGTGCAGATCATGGCAGAACACCCCCTGGAAGCCGGCACATGGGGCAACCTTACTCTCAAAATCGTCAATAGTGGGCATGGCCCCGCCAAAACAATTTCTGTGCGGGTAGTCAGCCCCAGGTTTGAGGGGAATGATTTGGATACCAAAAAGATTCCAGGATTACGCGAAGGCAAAGACTTAGTGTTATCCTTACGAGTGCGGCCATCTGTAGAAGTCGTGGGGCAGGCTGTTCCCCTCGATTTTGAGGTGACTTACCTGCGCCCCGACAACCAGACCGTAACACAGAAACTACAACACCAGGTTCTCGTTCGCCGCCTAGCTACAGGGTTGAAGGCTACAGCACAAATTTTAAATGAGGAACAAACTAAATTACATACCTTGCTCATCGGTCATTTTAACGAGGGAGAACTCAGGACTTTGTGTTTTAAACTAGGTGTAGAGTATGAGGATTTACCGCCTGGTGGCAGATCGGACAAAGCAAGAGAACTTATCACTTACATGGAAAGACACGGCCGTTTGCAAGCGTTAATTTCGGCTTGCCAGGAAACACGGCCACTTGTGTCCTGGACGGGATAATATCTGGAGTTATATTCACCATGACAAGATTGGGACAGTATGACATCGGAGATGAAATTGGCCGAGGCGGATATGCCGCCGTTTATCGTGCCAGGCATGTGAAACTGCAAACAGAAGTGGCCTTGAAGGTCATTGAGCCGGGTTATGCACGAGACCCAGAGACCCGCCGCCGCTTTATTCAAGAGGCGCAGACGGCCTCTGCTCTGGAGCACCCCCATATCATCCGCATTTTTGACCTGGCAGAAGACCAGGAACAGGTATTTATTGCCATGGAATACCTGTCTGGTGGCAACCTGCAAGAGTGGCTGAACAGTCGCCCGCCTTTGCCCTGGCGCGAATTGATGCGGATTTTGGGGCAGGTAGCTGGTGCATTGGATTATGCCCACGCGCAAGGGGTGTTGCACCGGGATGTGAAACCAACCAACATTTTAATGGATAACAAGGGGCTGGCAAGGCTGGGGGATTTTGGGCTGGCGCGAGTGGCCGCTGCACCCCGCATGACAGGGTTGGGTAGCATTGTGGGCACGGCCGTTTATCTTTCCCCCGAACAGGCTGAAGATAAGGAGCTAAACGGCCGTTCTGACCAATACGCCCTGGGGATTGTGGCCTACGAACTGCTGGTAGGGCAGCCCCCGTTCCGGGGCGACAACACCACAGCCGTTTCCCTCATGCACATCGCCCAACCACCCCCCATGCCCAGCCGCCAAAACCCAGGGGTGCCAGTTGAAATAGATGAAGTGTTGTTGCGGGTTTTGTCCAAACAACCAGAGGCACGTTTCCCCTCTTGTATAGAGTTCATCCGCGCTTTGGAAGCAGCCCTGGCCGCCAGCGAACAGCGCCGCTTCCGGGAACTGCTGGCCGAGGCGCGTGAACTATTTGCCAAAGCAGACTACGAAACGATGGAAGATCGGCTCAAAGCAGCTGCCGAGTTGCCATTACGCCCGGATATGCAGGAAGCAGTAGCGGAGTTGGAAGGGTTACGCATCCGGGCTGAACAGTATCAAAAAGGGGTGAAGGCGTGGCGAGCCGCCCAACAACAGGCACAAAATGTATTGGACTTATTGCCCGACTACCCAGACGCAGAAGGGGTATTTGCGGCTTTGAAGTTGCGTCCGGCTCCGCCCCGCCGTTTAACGCCCAAGGAGTGGGCGCAGCAAATCCTGGTAGGCGCATCGTTAGGAGCGGTGGGTATAACGGTGATGCTTTACCTGGCCTTTCGCTGGATTACCCGGTAGTTAATACCCCATTCTATTTGCAGAATCAGAAAATGGACGCGGATGAACACGGATAAAACGGATCAACACGGATTTTTCGATAAATCAAGCAGTTTTGGGCAGTTAACATCAAGTTTTGAATAACATAAATTGATTGTCTTTGACCCGCGAAAACCTGCCAAACCCGCGAAATCCGCGTTCCATTCAAATTTTGCGAAAATAGTGTGGTGATTTTTTATCTTGAACCATATGGAACCTATAGATAACCCTACTCCCCAACCAGACGGCCGTTCTTTCGGCCGTTATCGTGTGTTTGAACAAATCGGCAGCGGCTTCTTTGCCGCTGTTTACCGGGCTGAAAATGTGGCCCTTAAAAAACCCGTCGCCCTCAAACTGTTCAACCGCCAAATTTTTCTTAACCAGTCTCGCAACGAGCAGTTTATGACCGAGGCCCGCATTGCCGCCGGGCTGAACCATGAACGTATTGTGCGTATTCTGGATATGGATGAGGTAGACAGCAGCCTGTTTATGGCCATGGAATACCTGCCAGGTGGAGATTTGCTCCAGTGGCAGAAAGAGAGAGGGCGGTTCAACTTTCGGCAAATTGCCCAGGTGGTGGCCGACGTAGCCGAAGCCCTGGATTATGCCCACAGCCTGGGGATGGTGCATGGAGATGTAAAACCCAACAACATTCTGTTAGATGCCAACGGCCGGGCCAAACTGGCCGACTTTGCCTTTTTGCAGGCGGTGGCCAGTTCCGGCGTGAGCAGTGGCGATGTGACACGAGGCACCCCCTACTATGTGTCGCCAGAGCAGGCCAATGGGCAGCCACCACAAGCCCATTCCGACCAATATGCCCTGGGGGTGGTGGCTTATGAGCTGCTCACCGGCCGGGTGCCCTTCCATGCCGAGTCTACCCTGGCAATTTATGTGAAACAGATGCAGGCCGAACCACCCGATATGATGGTTTTGAATCCGCTCATCACCCCCCAACTGGAAGCAGTTGTCAGGCAGGCGTTGGCAAAAAGCCCAGATGAACGGTATCCCACTTGTAGCGAGTTAGCCCGTGAATTACGCACGGCCGTTGCCTTCACCGAAAAACAACGGTTTGAAGAGTTAATGACACAGATAGAGATCGCCCTGGCAGCCCATGAACCGGAAAAGGCCCGCCCCCTGCTAGAAGATGCCCTGCTGATTATGCCCGATGAACCCCAGGCCCGTGCCTTGCGCCAGCGGCTAGAGACCCAGGAACAGGCACAACACAACTACGGCACTGCCACTCGCCACTGGCAAGAGGCACAGCAACAGGCCAGAGAACTCCGCGCCGAACAGCCAGACCACGCCGACCCGGAAAATTTGCTGGCCCAGCTGGCCCCACCCTTGCCACCTGCCTGGCAGATTTGGCGAGCCAGGTGGCAGCCCGCTTTGTGGTTGCTCTCGGCTCTGCTGCTGCTGGGGGTGTTGCTGGCTGCTGGTGGTGTATTCTACACCAATACGGCCGCCGGGCAGCCCGCCCAAAGCACCCTCATTGCCCTGGTTCGCACCTCCACCCCCACCTTTACTCCCACCTTCACCCCAACCCCTACTCATACACCAACCCACACCACTACTCATACGCCAACGCACACGCCAACGCACACCCCTACTCACACACCAACGCACACCCCTACCCACACACCAACACACACCCCAACGCCAACAATTACCCCAACCCCCACCTTTGCACCGGGGCAAAGCCGCCTCTTTCTGTTGCCAGGTGGTGTGATGAGTGTGACCATGCAATATGTACCGGCCGGGGAGTTTAACATGGGGAGTAACAGCGGCGAAGATGATGAACAACCCATTCACACCGTCTACCTGGATGCCTTCTGGATAGACCAGACCGAAGTGACCAATGTTATGTATGCTCACTGTGTGGCAGCCGGGGCCTGCCTGCCA
>CAZPEJ010000348.1:0-5781 GCA_964585465.1 uncultured Ardenticatenaceae bacterium | reverse complement strand
GTGAGACGTGAAGTGACGTGAGACGTGAAGTGACGTGAGACGTGAAGTGACGTGAAAGGTGCTTCTTCACGCTTCACGTTTCCCGTTTCACGCTTCACGCTTCCCGTTTCACCCTTCACGTTTCTCGCTTCCCTACTTTTAACGCAAAATTCCGTTTATTGGGGTTGCATCCATCAACGAACGCCGTTAAATTATCAGCATGGGATTGTTTCGCCGAAGTCTGGTAGCTCGACTGACTTTATACTTTTTTTTGCTGTCACTCCTTGCAGTTGCGGTGATTGGGTATCTGGCTTATTACCAGGCACGACAAACGTTGGAAGAGTCCATTTTTGAACGATTATCGGCCGTTACGGAGCTAAAAGAAACAGAACTCAACCGGTGGGTAACAGACCGTCGCAGTGATGTGGAATTTTTAGCCCGTTCGGTCGAACTCAGTGTCTACACCCAATCGTTGCTGACCCAACTGGCTGACGGAACAAATACCAGTAACCCTGCCTCGTTGCCACCCTACCTGGCCTTACATCGTTATTTGTTAACGGCCGATACCGTTAAACCTGATTTGCAAGAGATTTTTCTGATTGACATAAGTAGTGGGGACGTTATTTTATCCACCATTGAGCGTCACGAAGGGCAAAATGTCAGCACCACCGGATATTTTCAGGCCGGGTTAAAAGGTACCACCTCCTCCAGTGTTTACATTGCTGCCGAAACCAACCGCCCAGCCATGACAGTGGCTTCTCCGGTGAAAAATGGGGAAGGGGTGGTGATTGCCGTGCTGGCTGCCCATCTGGACTTAAATTACATGGATCGGGTAATGTTGGGTCGAGAAGGGCTGGGTAGTGGTGAGGCGTATTTGATTGATAACCAGAGGAATTTTATCGCTGCCAGGGATCGGGTGGCATTTGCCGAACCTGTAACCAGTTTGGGCATTGACACGGTGGTGAACAGTAAACGAGCCGGGTTTGGGGTTTATTTGAATCATGAGGGGATTCCTGTTTTGGGGGCGTACACCTGGTTGGGAGGGCCTGGGCTGGGGTTACTGGCAGAAGTCCACCAGGCCGAGGCGTTTGCTCCCGCACGCCAGCTAGGGTTTACCATTGTGCAGTATGGGCTGCCGTTTGTTACGTTGCTGGCGTTGATTATTTATTGGCTGGTGCGGCAACTAACTCACCCCATTCAAGCGGTCACTAAAACGGCCGTTCAGGTGTCGGGTGGAGATTTGTATGCCACTGCCGAGGTGTTGACCGAGGACGAAATTGGCACGCTGGCCCGCACCTTCAACCAGATGACGGAACGGTTACGCCGTTCTTATGATAGTTTGGAAACAAAAGTCACTCTGAGAACGGCCGAATTAGCCAAACGTGTTCAACAGCTAAACGTCATTAACCAGGTGGGACGCAGTGCCAACTCTGTCCTGGAGCTAAACACCTTGTTACCATCCGTTGCCAGCCTCATTCGCAACCGCTTCAACTATTATGCGGTTACAATTATGCTGTTAAACGAAGAAACACAGGAGTTATTCCTCTCCGCCGCCGATTCGGTCGAAAATATCACCCCTTACACGATTGGCTGGAACATGCCGTTGGAGACAGCCAGCATTGTCGGCTACGTGGCTCGCACAGGCAGACCCCTGGTGGTAGAAGATGTAGAAAATGATTCCCGCTATTTGCGCTTTGAATTTTTACCTCATACTCGTTCGGAACTGGCTTTGCCACTCTCGGTGGGGGAAAAGGTGTTAGGGGTACTTGACCTGCAAAGCATACATCCCAATGGGTTTAACCCGGATGATGTGCAGGTGCTACAGACGTTGTGCGACCAGATTGCGGTAGCGATTCGCAACGCAGACTTGTTTCAGACGGCGCAATTTGCCCGCGCTGAGGCCGAAGAGGCAAACCGGCTCAAGTCCCAATTCCTGGCAAATATGTCACATGAACTGCGAACGCCCTTAAACGCGGTTATCAACTTTGCCTATTTGCTCATTATGGGGGTAGAAGGGCAACCTACCGCCGGGCAAAAGGATATGTTGAACCGGATTATGGATGGGGGACAGCATTTGTTGGGCGTGGTGAATGATATTCTTGACCTGGCAAAAATTGAGTCTGGGCGAATTGAGATGTTTTTGGAGAAGGTGCAGTTGCAAGATGTGATTAAGGGGGTCATGTCAACGGCCGTTGGTCTGGTACGCGGCAAACCTATTGAATTACATCAGGAAGTCCCGGCCGATTTACCACCCATCAGAGCTGACCGGGGGCGAATCCGTCAGATATTGCTCAACCTTGTCTCCAATGCGGCCAAATTCACCGACAACGGGCACATCTCGGTGCGAGCCTGGGCCGACGAAACCTGGGTCACAGTCAGTGTCAAGGATAGCGGCATTGGAATGGCCCCAGAAGACATCCCGAAAGCATTTGCCGAGTTTGTCCAGTTGGATGGTGGTTTAACCCGTCGAATTGGCGGCACAGGGTTGGGGCTACCCATCAGCCAGAAGTTTGTAGAGATGCACGGCGGGCGCATCTGGGCCGAAAGTGAACTGCACAAGGGAACCACCTTTTATGTCACATTTCCCCGTTCAAACAATGGGGAGTTGAACTAATCTTGACCATGAAACAGCCCAAGACCATTGCTGATGTTCAGGTGTTGGTGGTAGAAGACGACGAAAACAACCGTCTGGTATTAACCAAGTTGTTGGAGTTGGCGGGTGTGCCTGCTGAACATATTTTGGCCCTGGAGGGAGACCCGGCACAATTTCTTCGCCCCCAACCGTTCAGGTTGGGCACCCAACCTGAACGGTTGGACATTCTATCCAATCAAGTGGATTTGATTTTGTTAGACATGCAACTGCCAGGAAAAGATGGGTATGAAATTCTGCGCGAACTACGAGCGAATGGTGATTTGGCTGATGTGATGGTGGTGGTGGTGACTGCGAATGTGATGCGTGATGACGTAGAACGGGCGCAACGGGCCGGGTTCGACGGGTTTATCGGCAAACCGATTAACGGCCCCCGTTTTAAGGAGTGGTTAGAACGCCTGTTGCGCGGCGAGGCTGTGTGGTCTGCTGTTTCTTGATAAAATTGAACCACAGATGGAAAGGATATACTCACGCATAAACTGACATTTTTATTGTGAGATTGGAGATTAGAGATTAGAGATTTGCCAATCTCTAATCTCCAATCTCTAATCTCCTTCAGCATTTTATCGTAACTGATTGTTTGTAACCTGAAACTCTATGACTCAACTCCGCAAAATTTTGGTCGTTGATGATGATGAAAGCAATTTGAGTTTGCTGGATATTTTATTTCGTCGTGCTGGTTATGATGTGGTGCAGGCGATTGATGGAAAAACGGCCGTTTCCCTGGCCGACGAGACCATTCCGTTCGCTTTTGTAGATATACACTTGCCTGATATGCCAGGAACGGCCGTCATTCGCCACCTGCGCCAGGCTGCTCCAGAAATCATTATCATCGTTGCGACAATGGATGACGACCCACAAACGGTCAGAGCCGCTTTTCGGGCTGGTTGTGACCTGTTCCTGGTCAAACCGTATGATGTCAAAAATGTGATTCAGTTAGTTGAACAATCCCGGCGTGGACAACAGTTAATTTTTGATAGGCTGGGGCGGCGAGTATATGGTAAGTGATAGGTTATAAACGGCCGTGTTATAACGATGGTCGAGTGCGGTCAATCCAGAGGCGAATCAAATCCACCTTAAAACGGTACAACTGGTTTTTTGGCGAAGTGCGGCTGATAATGTCGCGGCTTTCCAGGTTATAAATAGCCTTATCCCAGTTATCGTCCGAATAACAGCCGCATTGATTCAAAAAGTCGCGCAACTCCTTCACTGGCACCACCTCTTGGCTAATCAGCCGTTCGGCCAATGCCTGCAACACCTCTCGTTCTTCTTGCGTAGATTCTGCCCAGATAAACTTAAAGTGAGCCTCCCCACGTTCAATAATTCGCTCTAACACCTGCTCCACATCGCTAACCGTGAGATAACTACGCTCTGTTTCGTTGTGATAGACGATCATCTCGTGCAAAACCAGTTGGGTGAAGTAGGGGTGGCCTGCGGTCACATGGACAATATGCTCCATAGCCAGGGGGTCATACTCCACATTGTACTGTTTGATAGGTTCTTTCATCAGGCGTTGCATCTCGGCAACACTGAGGAAGGTAATTGGTTTGTAAACGGCGATATTAAACAGCATTGACCAATACTCAGCCCCCAGTTCTTCTAGTTTATGGGTGCCAGAGAAAACAAAGTCTACTTTTTCCTCGTGCTGCATCAGGTTTCGCAGGAAGTGGAAAATTTCTGGTTTCAAACGGCCGTCTTCCACCCGCCGCTGCAACTCCTCAAACTCATCAAACAACAACAACAGATTTTTCCCGTTTAAGTGTGGGTACAAACTACGCAAAAAACGAGAGCGGAAGTAAAACTCTGGTGAGGTCTCAAACGCCTGGCGTGGTGGCAACTCCACTTCAATTTGATGTTCCTCCAGACTAAACACAATATCGTCGGCAATGGCATAGAGAAAATCAACTTCGCCTCGTGCCGGTTTGCCCTGCATATCAATCAACACCCCGTAATGGGTATCGGCCATCACTTCTCCCAGGCGGTATAACACCGAGGTTTTGCCCGTGCGCCGTTGCCCATGCAAAATGATGACATTGTTTTGGTGTTTGCCTAACAGGTTTTCCTTGATAAAAGCAAATACATCTTCCCGCCCCACAAAAACATCATCCGTTTTGAGAGGTGTACCCGTGACATAGGGGATGGGGAAGATGCGTTGGAACGGTTTGCTGGGGCTGGTGAACTCTACCACGTCACCAAAAGAGAAGTGGCGGGCAGCATCTACCGCGTCATCATAACTAACCTCCCAGGCCACCCGCACTCGATGGGCATCACTGGCTGGCAAAATGGGGAAAGTTAGCTGGCGTGATTCACCAGGGGGGAGGATTTCAATCCAACATTCGCTCTCCGCCCCCAGGGTATAATTTTCGCCAGGGAGCAGTTTCAGGTGAACTTTTTGTGCTACGTTCAGCCCCTTGTTGGCCACCTGGCACACCAGGGGAAGTTTAGCAGATAACGGGTATTGTCTGGTCTTCAGAGTACAGGTGACATCGGCGCGGCCTTTGAGGCGTTTAACGGCCGTTAAAACCACCCCTTGCCAATGATCCAACACTGCGTTAAATGCAGCATACTCCGGCAAAACCACCCGACCTGAGGTAGTGTTTCCCATTTCACTACCCACAAACCGTTGCGCTTCGTGAATAGCGGCCAGCGCATTCTCCAGAAAGATGAGTTTGGTGGCCAGGTCGGCTACCTTTTCCACTTTTGCCAATTCGTTAATGATACGTCCCACATATTGCACACTTTTGATAACGGCAGGAGGCAAAGAGCTGGTTTGTTGTTCCGGTGGGGGTTGAATTTGCAAAATTTGTTCCACCGTGCGCGCCGACAAAATGTGGTGCAGGGCGCGGTGGGCAGCCGCAAAATCAGCCGCCCACCGCCAATTGGGGTTTTCGCTCAGGATGGTCTGGATACCATCCAACGCTTGCAGGTGGTCTTCTGTCTGGTCGCTGCTGCTGAGGGTGTGATAAGCTGCTACCAGGCGGGAAACGGCCGGTTTTTCCTCGTAGGTCAAAATTGACAAGTGAACCAGCACATCGCGGGCCTCTTTCTCCTGGTTAAAACAGGCATACAGCTGGGGTAGTAGTTCGGTTGGTTTGCGGCTTAGGCGGCTGAGGAAATGTTCAGCTTTGTCAATCGGCCGTTTTATCACCAAT
>CAZPEJ010000347.1:0-5785 GCA_964585465.1 uncultured Ardenticatenaceae bacterium | reverse complement strand
CCGCTGGCTGTGCCATCACCGGGGCGGGTGTTGGTGAGGTCTATGTTAAAGGTGACATCTTCACCCGTGTAGGCTGGGGAAAGCGAGGTGAGGGTTTTAGTGACACGAAGGCTGGGGCCAAAACCAAAGTCGGCGGTGGTGTGGGTAACGGCCGTTCCCGAACTACTGGTGGGGTCCAAGGCAACCGCATAGGATTGGGTGGTGGTGGGGGCGTACCCGGTGGGTAAATCACCATCCAGGTCATCCACAACCACGATATAGTTGCCATCGGGTAAATTGTTAAATCCATAGATGCCACTACCGTTGGTGTCGGTGGTGGTGATTAGCGGCTCATCTGCGTCCAGCGTGCCATCTCCATCTGCGTCGTAATAGAGGCTGACGGCGATAGTGGCGATTCCTGTTTCTGAGCCGCCATCTTGCACTCCATCCCCATCAATATCTTGCCAGACAAAGTCGCCAATGCTGTTGTTGCCCGGCACGACAATGGTGGCGCAGGCTTCTGCGAAGGGTGCGCCAGCCCCCAGGCTGCCTTCGGCGCAGTTTTCGATGAAGGGGGTGCCGGTGTACCCGCTGGGAACACGGGCCTGGAAGGTGGCATAGTTGCCGCTAGAGCCTGCGGGCAGCGCATCATTGAGCCACCATTGGATGATGACTTTGTTGGCGGGCCAGGTGCTGGTGACAGTGCCGGGGTCGGTGGTAGACCAGGTAGAGCCATTGTTGGTGGAGTACAGGATGGTGACACCGGTATTGGCGTAAGTTAAAACGGCCGTTGCACTCCCCCCCACATATTGCATCCCATCGGGCACCTCGTCACTGATGACCAGAGGGGTAGTGCCACCAGTGGACAACCCCAACCCAAAAGCGGAACTGCCGCTATTGGCAAAGGGAATGGAGTAGGTGGTTGTGCTGTTTACAGGAACGGTTGAAGGGGAACTTGATTTGTCAATGGTTACCTGGGCTGCGGAACTACCAACAGGCGGAATGCCGGTGCCATAATCCCCGTTAAACTTCTCATTTTCAAACCCGGAAGCCACTTCCTGGTAAGGAGTCAGGCCTGTGGAACAAGGGCCATCCATTGCCATAAAGGTATAAAAAACACGCCCTACAACTCCATTGTTGTTGGTGGGCAGGTTGGTGAAATAGAGTTGGTCTTCAAAGGGAACAATGAGATCGGGCATCGCTGAGCGCGAAATGGTTAAATACCCTTCTGTGTGAATGAGGCGGAAACAGGATGGGTCATAGGCCGGGTCGCCAATGGGTTGCAACCAGGCGTTAAAGTCTGGCACAAAATTCCCGTCGTTATCAAATCCCTGGTTGATCACCCCTAATTCGTAATCAATTCCATTGGAGGTGATGGTGTCGCCGGGCAAAACAACGTTGGCGTTGGTGTTAAACCATTGCCCATCAGGATTGGGTTTAATTTTGTTTGCCATGGCGGAAATTTCGTTCCGCATGGTCATGGTGTGGGTGGCACTGCTGTTAGAGCCTTCGGCCGAAGTGCCCCAGATGTCAAATTCTAGCGATAAATCATCTGTTTTAACGTTGGTATCGCCCCAAATGGGGTCGGGGCCGGTGTTGTTGGGGTTGGAACGGCGCGGGTAGGTGAAGTGCCAATACTGCGTTTTACATTCACCAGCCGCCAGGGAACCCAAAAAACGGGTGGCATCGGCCGTTCCGATGGTTCCACCTACATGTGTAAATGAGTAAAAACCAGTGTTGGCTAAGTGGGGGTATTGGGCAATAAAAGCGGGCTGGCTGCTATCGCGGCCGGGGTAAGTGCCGGGTGTACTGGCGGCGTTGTTGCCAATATAACCAAAAACATTGGTCAGCGTGGCATCTCCGGTGTTACAAAAACGCCCCATCACAGTTGCAACAGAGGGGGCATAGGTGGAGGGTGATAAGACATTGGAGTCTACAACCAGGTTATATCCGGCAATAATCTCAACAGATAACACCCCGGCGGCATAAACCTGTGAGGTGTAGCCCCAAATGGTGATTACCAGCAAGGTGATCACTTTCAGTAAGGTCAACCCGTGACGGAGTTGTTGTGATTTGGTTATGGTAAAACGGAACATTTTATCTCCTTTCCCTCTGTACCAGGTTTGTCATAGGCAACGCAAAATAAAGTAAGGGCGTATGGTGTTTGCTCTTACCGGTCGTTAGTTATGCTCAGTTGGTTATTGCGCTAATTAAATACCAATACGGCAAAAAATTTGGAATTTACCCTATGGGGAAACAACCTGGAGTTTAGCAAAAGATGAGAAAAATTATAATGGGAAAGAAGTGCTAAATTGGCAAATATCACTTTTTGAGGATAGCAGGCAGGTAAGTTGAAAGGGGTTGGCCGAGAAAGAAAAAACCACTGGTCGCCAAACGGCCGTTTTCCACCAAATCTATCACTCGCACCTGATACCCAATAATGTTTGAAACGGTTAAGGGCACTGTCCAGGTGAAAAAACCGCTCTGGGTGGTTGAGATAGTTAAGGTAGTAGACAGTTCGCCGGAATGGAGTAGCTCCAGGCGCATTGGGTTTGCCAGTTCATCTTGCCAGGTGATGGTGTAGGTTTCCCCAGGCTGCCACACCTGCAAGGGAAGTGGTGATGTCACGGTGAGGGGGTAGTTGATATAAAACGGATCGCTCTGGTCTGAAAGCGTTTCATTGATGCTGTTGATGGCCCGAATGGTGTACGGGGTATCGCGCGGCAAATCGGTTGGCACGTTCCAGTTATAGGCCCCGTCGCTGGGGGTGTGGTAGGCCAACGTCTCCAGATAACTGCCATTTTGCCACAACTCCAAACGCACATCTCCCCCCAGGTTATCTGACCAGTGAATGGTTTGGGTGGTACCTGGCCGCCAGAAGTCGTTGGCTACTGGGCTGGTTACATACAGATAGGTGGGATCACCCCAATTGAAATATGTCCGGTAGGTTTGTCCTTCATATTCCACTTCAAATCGCCAGGTGCCAGGGATGGCCTCTGGCACCAGCCAAAAAACGGCCCAACGATAGGAAGCCGGGAAATGTTCTTCTTCGATGTATCCTATCCAGCTGTAGTACAGTTCGCCGTTGGGCATGTAAAGGGAGTAGGTGCTAATCTGGTTTGCCAGTTGATCCCGGTAAAAGGTGGTGAAGTAGATGGGGGCACCGGGCATAAAGTTGTCCTGCAAATGGGGTTCGTCCTGTGCCGGGCAGGGGTGTAGTTCAAAGGCGGCATCTCCGGTGGTGACTGCATTAACGGCCGAATCGTAATACGGCCGTTGTGTTTGCCACCACGTTTCCCCATTTAAGCTGTTACAAGCCCCGGCGTAGGGGTCAATAATCTGGTTGGCCGCGTCGCGCACCTCAAAGTGTAAATGTGGCCCGGTGGAACTACCCGAACTCCCCACCATACCCAAATACTCCCCGGCCGCCACACTGCTGCCTGGCCCTTTAGCGGTCAGAGAGTACCGTTTCAAATGCCCATACCAGGCCACTGACCCATCACTATGTTGAACATAAATGGCATTCCAGGGTTCATTGTTGAAGGTGCAGTTACGGTCATAACTCCCATCCTGTTTGTAAACGATCACTCCCGGAGCCGCCGC
Source organism: uncultured Ardenticatenaceae bacterium (assembly GCA_964585465.1). Taxonomy (GTDB): domain Bacteria; phylum Chloroflexota; class Anaerolineae; order Promineifilales; family Promineifilaceae; genus CAZPEJ01. Next base: position 2,203 of record CAZPEJ010000347.1, on the reverse strand, counting down.
CACCACCATCATTTCGTTGGCATCCATGCGGTTAAACGGGAACGGCCAGGTAAAAATATCGGTGCCCCGATGGGTGTTATAGGTACGATCCCCACAGGCATAATCTAAAATCGTCCCTGGTGGGCTGCTGGCCTGGTCTACAAAGTTGGAAATGCCATGATACCCATAATCGTTGAGTTCGGGGATTGGTTGAACGGGCCAGCCAAACAGCACCACCGAGGGGGTAACAGGTGGCAATTTGCCTTCGGCCGTCAGGCGGGCAATGTTTCGTTTAATGTCAGCCTGAATCACCTGGCGTTGGCTCTCGCTTAACTCATCTTGCGGCCCTTGCCACACCCCTTCACCCGTCGCCACAGGCCCCCGGTCATTTTGGGCTGGTAAATCTGATGCAGGAGCCAGGGCAGCGGCCTGTGCCAGCCCTTGCCAGGTGATTACCAGCAAAAACAAGGTCAATAATAAAACAGCAAAAAGGGTAAAAAGGAAACGGGGGGAACTGTTGGAGGTAGGCATGGGATTGGATGGATTATGTGTTGTGTGTGATGTTTTCGCAAAGGGCATAAACTGATAGTTTCATTGAGATTAGAGGTTAGAAATTGGTCAATCTCCTTCAGCAAAACGTCAATTTATGACCTTACGCAGGATACAACAGGTTTTGCATGGTTGTGAGGAGGCGGTGGATTTGGTCGGCTGTGTGGGTGGCAAAGATGGCGATTCGCAGGGCACCTCCTTTGGGTGTGCTGCTGTAGTTTTGTGAATAAGCGATGGCGATGTTTTGGGCAAATAGTTGAGTTTGTAGTTGTGCCAGGTTGAGACCGGGGCGGGCAGGCAAACAGAGGATAGGTACGGGTGTCTCTGGTAGTTCCCAACCCAATTGGCGGAAACCAGAACGGGCCAGGGTTACGTTTTGCCACAGGGTTTGCCGTCGGTGGGGTTCCTGGGCCAGTTGCAGGGCGCATCGGGCAGCAGCCGTTACGGGCAGGGGTGGCAGGCTGGCCCCTATAGGTACCTGGCTGTGTTGTTCTATTTCGTTAATCCAGGTTTGGCTGCCACCTATCAGCCCACCATATGCGCCCAGGGCTTTGCTGAGGGTGTGACAGGCGAAACAGTTTTCGGCCGTTAACCCAAAATACTCCATTGTGCCACGCCCATTTGCCCCCAAAACTCCGCTGGCGTGAGCATCGTCCAGGCAGATGAGGCCGTTGTAGGGCTGGAGGATTTCCAGATAAGCTGGCAGGGGGGCTATCTCGCCGGAGACGGGGAAAACGCCATCGGTGAGGAGTAACGGCCGTTCGCCGGGCCTTAACTGTTCTTTTAACTGGGTACTTAAATCATCGGGGCTGAGATGGCGGAAGGGCACAATGGGTTTGCCACTGCTGCGTGCCCCATCCCACACGCTGTAATGAGCCGCGTCGTCAATAAAAATTCGTTCATACCGTTTGTGTAATCCTTGCAACAGTATGAGATTGCCCAGATACCCGGAGGCAAAATAACGGATGTCTGCCACAGCAAAAAAAGTGCAGGCTGCCTGGGCTAACTCCTGGTAAAGTGGATGGTTATTTCCTAGACCACCTGCGTTTGCCAGGCCAAACTGTTGCAGGGCGATGGTAGCGGCTTGTAATACATCGGGGTGGTTTTGCAGCCCCAGGTAACCACAACCAGCGAAGTAGTCACAGGAACGGCCGTTAATTACCGTGTGTGCCCCCATAGGGCCTTGCATCTGGTAGGTCATGTTGGCGGGTTCCAGGTGTGGAGGCGGGTTTCTAGCTCTTGAACTTCGGGGCAGCGGGTGCGGATACGGCCGTAATTTTTTGCGGCTTCTGAGGCTAAAAAGCTCCGCCCCTCTTCAGGCTCATTTAATAACCCATGATGCGCTGCAAACGGCCGATAATACACCTCCTTAACATCTGGCTCTTCACGAATAACCGCCCAGCTCCAGCCTGGCAATAATTCATGCCCTGCTAAAATCCAGGCTTCGATCTCCTGATGTGCATTTTCAGCCAGGAAGAGACGAGTAGCAGGAAGACTTCTTTTTGCTGAGATCTCCAGCCGGTTCAACGCCTGCTTTCTCCCAATTTGTCCATCTCTATCTACACAAAGCAAAAATATGTCTGTCATCCCCTGAAACCGATGCAAAATGTCTTCAATGCGTTCCCATTTTAGAGCCTCTCCTAGCCCCTTTAGCCGCTCTGAACAAATTATCACT
>CAZPEJ010000346.1:0-5794 GCA_964585465.1 uncultured Ardenticatenaceae bacterium | reverse complement strand
ACTGCACAGTATACAGTAGGTTTACAAGAAAACTACTGTTCAGTGGGGAGTTGTCAGAGCAATACGTCTTTCAAAACCAGTGCAGGCTTACAAAAAGTTATAGTAACTGTTCAGCCTCTCTAGGATTTAACCGTAAAGGACACAAAGAACACAAAGGGTTTTTCTTTTCTTTGCGCCCTTTGCGCCTTTGCGGTGAATCGTTACCAACTTGTCGGCGAAGGATAGAGTAACACGGATGAACAGGTTCGCAGGAATAAATACCAGAGAAAAATCCACAAAAACCCGTAAAACCTGCGTCATCTGCGTTCCATTCTACCCATCCTGTTACATCCACTCGGTCATCAATTGACGCAAAGACTCTGGCGACGGCCGTAATTCTTCCACCGTCAAAGCCGAAAGGGGTTTCTCCACAATGTGAGACACCTCAGCCAAAGACGGCCGTTTCGCATCATAATAAATCAGCCCAGTGATAAACTCATGCTGCTCCCGCGCCCATTGCAGCCGGTGTAACGCCCCCATACGGTCGGTAGGGTCATAATCCGTTTCCAATTTGTGTAACACAATGTGCGACCCATCGTGTAGCTTCACAGCCCGCGTTTCTCCTGGCTCCTGGTCATCAATCTGAATTTCCGCCTGGGGTGGCACAAAACCAATATCATGCAACGGCGTTTCATTCTCTTGACCATAGGCAAAACTTTTACGCGAAGTATCTTCATTGTTGAAAGCCACACACGGACTGATGATGTCCAAAACGGCCGTTCCCCGGTGACTAAATGCTGCTTTCAACAACTCCCGCACCTGTTTAGCATCCCCAGAAAAGGAACGCGCCACAAACCCACACCCGGCAATCATCGCCTCCATACACAAATCCAACTCCGGGAACGGGTTCTGCCCGGCATATTTCAACGTCTGCCCCTCATCCGCCGTAGCCGAAAACTGCCCTTTGGTCAGGCCATACACCCCATTATTTTCCACAATGTACACCATTCGCACGTTGCGCCGCACCATATGTTTGAACTGCCCCAGACCAATACTAGCACTGTCACCATCCCCACTCACCCCAATCCCACGCATCGTGTGATTGGCAATCAACGCCCCGGTTGCCACCGAAGGCATCCGCCCGTGCAACCCGTTAAAACCAAATGACCGCCCCAAAAAGTAAGCCGGAGATTTGCTAGAGCAGCCAATCCCGCTAAATTTCATCACCTGTGTTTGATCCAGCCCCAGATCAAACCCAACCTGAGTCAGCTGGCTGGCAATAGAGTTATGCCCGCACCCTTGACACAACGTGGTGGGGCTACCGTTGTAATCTGCCTTCGTCAGCCCCAAAAAGTTTACGTTTGTTCGTCTAACGCCCATGATTATAGTTCCTCCGCCGCCGATAAATTTTCTACCACCCAACGAGCCGTCAGGGGCATTCCATCCAAAATCGCTAATGACCGCAGTTTGTTGGTTTGTGCGGGCAACTCTGCCTGCAAAATCGTGTGCATCTGCCCATCTCGATTCAGTTCCACCACATAACAGCGGTCATGCCGGTTGATAAATTCGCTCACCTCATCGTTAATTGGCAAAGCCCGCAGACGCATAAAACTGGTTTTCACTCCTTGCGCCGCCAGCCGATCCCGCGCTTCTTCAATGGCGTAACAGGTGGTGCCATAGGCAATGATGCCAATTTCTGCCCCAGCGACTTCATCCACCACCGGCCCTGGCACCATTTTTCTGGCCGTTTCAAACTTGCGCGCCAGCCGATTCATCAAGTTGGTCAACTCCTCAGAGCTTTCAGTGTAAATGGCCTTTTCGTTGTGGCCGCTCCCGCGTGTAAAGTAGGCAGCACCAATGTTGGGGTTGCCGGGCAAGGTGCGATAGGGAATAGCATCCCCGTCTATGTCTTTGTAACGAGCAAACCCTTTTTCTTGCACAGCTTCGGCCGTTAATACCTTGCCCCGTTGAATGGGTTCGCTGGGGTAAACAAAGGGGTCGGTCATCCAGTTATTCATGCCCAAATCCAAATCGCTCAAAACAAATACGGGGGTCTGTAACTGCTCCGCCAGATTCAAACTGGTAGTGCCAAAGTCGAAACACTCCTGCACGCTGGCGGGTAACAACATCACATTTTTGGTATCACCATGCCCCAAATAGTAGGCAAATAACACATCCCCCTGGCTGGTGCGGGTGGGTAGGCCGGTGCTGGGGCCAACCCGCTGGATGTCCCAAATAACGGCCGGAACTTCGGCAAAATAACCCAGGCTAACAGATTCCGCCATGAGCGAGATGCCAGGGCCAGAGGTAGAGGTCATGGCGCGCGCCCCGGCCCAACCGGCCCCCAAAATCATACCTGCGGCTGCCAGTTCATCCTCCGCTTGAATGACAACGCAACTGTTTTTGCCATCGGCCGTTTTTCTGAAACGGGGCAAATACTCATTGATGCCATCTACCAGACTGGTGGAAGGGGTGATGGGGTACCAGGCAACAAAACTAACCCCGCCAAAAATGGTGCCCAGGGCAGCCGCTTCGTTTCCGGTGACGATAATTTTGCCTGCCGTTTCATTCATCGGTTGTACTTGATAGGGGTCTTGTTTGGGCAAATTTTCCCGCGCCCAGGCAAAAGCGGCCGATAATACAGTCATATTGGCTTCAATTGGTTTACGTTTCCCCTTAAAGTGAACCGTCAACGCCTCCTCCAACTTTTCCACCGGAATATGCAACAGATGGGCCACCGCTCCCACATAAACCATGTTCGCAAGGTAATCTTTTTGTTTCCCTTTCATCTCGCTATCGCGGATAAACTGGTTGACTGGAATCCCATACATGGTCAAATCGTCCCGTTTGGGCATTTCGCGCCAGTCGGCATTGTAGATGCACACACCGCCCGGTGGAACATTTTTGATGTCTTCATACACAGTCGCCTGATTAAAAGCCACCAAGATTTCCGATGTGTGGCGGCGGGCCACATAACCATCTTTGCTCACCCGAATGTGATACCAGGTAGGCAAACCTTGAATGTTAGAAGGGAAGATGTTTTTGCCATTCACTGGCACCCCCATCTTAAAAATGGCACGTAAAATTGCCATGTTTGAGGTCTGGCTACCCGTACCGTTGGCAGTGGCAACCACAAGGGAAAAATCGTTAATAATGGGAGGCTGGTTGGTAAAAGCCTCCGGTTGGGGCATGAGTTTCAATACACCCATGAGTTGTTTCTCCTTAAACTGAATTTATACCGTATCAGGTCATAAATTAACGTTTTGCTGAAAGAGATTAGCCAATCTCTAATCTCTAACCTCAATAAAAATGTCAGTTTATGCCCTTTGCGAATATAGATAACTGTTAACTTCTCTGGATTTAACCACGAAGTACACAAAAACCTTACTTCCGATAAATTTTAATATAAAAAGAGCGGCGGATGACCGTCGCTCTTTTAGAAGTATTCCACAAAATTTAGGGGGTGGCAATGCTTTTTAAGCTGTTACTTCTCGTAGATAATGCACTACATCGCGGAAGGAGATGATACCTTCGGGGCGATTGTTTTCATCTACCAGAGGTAGATGACGAAACCCATAAATAGACATGACGTGTAATGCCTGGGCAATTGGCAGGTGGGATTTGAGGGAAACAGGGTTGTGGGTCATGTAGTCACCAACCTGAGCATGGGCTAAATCTTCTACTAACCCCACCACCCGCATCAAAACATCCCGTTCGGTGAAAACACCAATGAGTTTGTCTTCTGCATCGGTTACGAGCAGGCAACCGATGTTGTGGGTGTTCATCTGGCGAATGGCTTTGGAGAGGGAGGTGGTGGCCTCGATGGTGATGGGGGTTTTGGGGTGCAGGGCAGCAATGGGATCGGCGGTTAAACGGTCTTGAATGGGGGTGGAATCGGCCGTTTTCTGATCCATTGTGTCTACATACTCTTCATCCAACTCAGACGGCAACATCCCTGTTACCTTTTTCGCTCTTGTTTCCTCACGCGCTGTCACCGTCCATAAATCGGCCGTGCGATACAACTTATTCAAATCCCCCACACCCTGGCGCGACTGTGCCGCCTTCACCTGCCCCATCAACCCCTCCGTATACGTCGGTTTTTCCACTCGCCGAATCACCCCCATTGGCGCGGGGTATTGGGGGTACTCCATACTACTCAAAATAAAAGCCAGTTCCGTAGATGTTTCATCATGCACCAGCAAATCCGCCTCACGGGTGCCATTCCCTAACTGCACCACTTCTGGCCTGAACCCATTCAGTCGAATCCCCTTGTCCATATTTTTGCCAAAAATCATCGGTTTGCCGTGAGCTAATTGCAAAATGTTATCATCCCGCACCCGCCGGTCATCCAACCCTTCCCACTCTTGGGGATTAAAAATGACACAGTTCTGATAAATCTCCACAAAAGAGATACCTTTGTGGCGAGCCGCCTGTTCCAGCACCTCCCCCAGGTGTTGGGTATGGGAATCCATCGAACGAGCCACAAAAGTGGCTTCTGCGGCCAGGGCCAGGGCAATGGGATTGAGGGGTTGTTCAATGGCTCCCATTGGTGAAGATTTCGTTTTGTGTCCAGTGCGCGAGGTAGGTGAGTATTGCCCTTTGGTAAGGCCATAGATACGGTTGTTAAAGAGCAAAATCCGCATGTTGATGTTGCGCCGTACTGCGTGCAACAAATGATTCCCACCAATGGACAGCCCATCCCCGTCTCCTGTCACCACCCAGATACTCAACTCTGGGTTTGCCACTGCCAGCCCGGTTGCCAATGTGGGGGCGCGGCCGTGAATGCTGTGAATGCCATAGGTATTCATGTAATAGGGAAACCGGCTAGAGCAACCAATCCCAGAAATAAACACGATATTTTCTTTGGGTACACCAATTTCTGGCATTACTTTTTGCACCTGGGCCAGAATGGAATAATCCCCACAACCAGGGCACCAACGCACGGTCTGGTCGGAGGTAAAATCTTTGCGGGTTAATGGAATGGTAGCTGTTGTCATCTTTTATTCCTCAACAAAACGGTTACTTGCAACTATTTTTCATTTACAGTTGAAAACATTGCGTGTCTACGAAGGGGGTGAGTAGTAATCTGATATTGTGTAAGGTCATAAATTGACATTCTACTGAAAGGGATCAGAGATTTGCCAATCTCCAATCTCAATAAAAATATCAGTTTATGCCCTCTGTGAACATAAATCTCAATAAAACCTGGGCTGAAACTCAATCGAATTGAGGACTTTCATCAATCCATCTACCACCCCTAGGAGAACAATGCCCTGACGCTCTGCATAAACGATAAGGCTTGGATCAATGTAAAGACTGGCTAAGGTGCCAATAATTTGTTTATCAGCATATTCTGGCAAAAATGTTCTGACCTCTTGCAGGCGTTCAACAAAAGCCGGGATGTCATCTGGGCGCAGGCGGCTTTTGGTTTCGTTGATCAGCAAATAATCTCCACAGATAGCTATCGCGTCGTACTCCTGTGAACGGCCGTCTGGTAATCGCTTACGAATACGAACCCCTTCCATCGTGGGTTCATCCGTACACTTAACAACTTCCTGCAAAATACGTGGCACGCTGGGAGCAACTAAATCCTCGACCATCGTGCCCATTTTGTGCGACAGTTCAGCCATTGATCTGCGAAATTCACGCCACTCCCGTTCCGAGTTTTCGCGGGATATTGCCAGTTGCATATCGTTATGCTCTCTGGAGATACGTGTTTCATCCTTAAACATACTCACTTCTCGTTTGAAATCGCGTGCTTCACGAGACAACAAACTCAATTGATGTTGTGTCTCCGCCTGAGCCTTAAAAACTT
>CAZPEJ010000345.1:1195-5802 GCA_964585465.1 uncultured Ardenticatenaceae bacterium | reverse complement strand
AAAACTCTACGGCTCTGAACAGTTCTACTATAGAAGATTTCTATCCTTACTATTGTTTTAATTGACTTGAGACATAGGTGAGGTAATGGTATTCTCCTTTTGGTGGTAAAAAGCAACTACCAGGTAACTAAACAGTATCGTTACAAGGGTTGCATAATCACCTAAAAATCTTGCATTGGGAGAATCATCATGCACAAACGGGTTTTATATGTGGAAGATAATCCAAAAAATCGTTTGTTGGTAAAACGTATTTTGTTGGCAGATGGGCACGAGTTAATTGAGGCGGTAGATGGAGAAACGGGTTGGGAAACGGCCGTTACCCACCACCCCGACCTGATCCTGATGGATTTGTGCCTTCCTGGAGAAATAGACGGACTTGAACTAACCCGTCGCCTGAAGGCTCACCCCCAACTACGCCACATTCCCATTGTGGCCTTGACAGCTTATGGAGATGCGGAAGAGAGTGCCCGACTGGCTGGCTGCGACGATTTTCTTAGCAAACCCGCCGACATTCGCCAAATCCGCGAAACCTTGCACAAATTTTTCGTCCCCGACCCCACCCAACGGTACGCCACATCTATGCAGTACGCTTTCATTTAACAGAATAACTTTATGGTTAAATCCTGGTCATTTTCAAAAGCGGGCTTTTTGCCCGCTTTTTGTTTTTCCACACAACTTGCAAGACAATATAACATCTACAGGAGCTTGATGAGCGTCTAAAAACAATTTCCTGTTTTTGCTCGTAATAACCATTTCAGCGGTCTGGACGACTAAAGTCGTTACGACGAACTAATTTCTGGACGCTCACTTAGAGCAGGTTTAACATGACACAATTAGTTTTGACTCAACAGCGAGAGCATATTTTTGAGATTATTTTGAATCGGCCGGAGAAGCGGAACGCCATCACTATGGAACTGTTTAAGGCGTTTGATTCGGCCGTTTCTCAGGCCAATCGTACCCCCAGTTTACGGGCTGTCTTCATTCGCGGCGAGGGCAAAGCGTTTTCGGCTGGTATTGATGTGAGCAGTTTGTTAGGGTTGGCGAATGAGTATGGCCCCCACTGGCAAACACGGATGCGTTCAATTACCGACGAGTTCCAATCCGTTCTGACCCGGTTGGAACGGCTGGAACTGCCGACGATCGTTTTGTTGCATGGTTACTGTTTAGGGCTGGCGTTGGAACTGGCTCTAGCCTGCGACATACGCCTGGCAGCTACGGGCACCCTGTTAGGATTACCGGAGAGCCGTTTGGGCATGATTCCCGATGTCGGTGGCACCACCCGCCTGACCCGTATTGCCGGGGTGGCACGGGCCAAAGAGTTGATTTTTAGTGGTAAACAAATTGAGGCAGAAACGGCCGAAAAATGGGGCATCGTCAACTATGTCGTCCCCCCCGATGAACTGCTGGCAAAAGCAGAAACTTTAACGGCCGAAATCACCCAGGCCGCCCCGCTAGCTGTCGGCATGGCAAAACGGATTATTGATGGTCTGGCAGATGTAGATCGTGGCCTCCAGTTAGAAGGCTGGGCACAAAGCCAGCTATTTGGCAGCGAAGATTTTATGGAAGGGGCCCAAGCCTTCCTCATGCGCCGCCCGCCCGTGTGGAAGGGAAAATAGACAAGTGAAACGTGAAACTTCACGTTTCACCCTTCCCCCTCAACTGCGAGGTACCGCCAAGCCCACTTCATTCACACGATACCCCGGAAACACATCCGCCACCAGCGGGTTGTTAAGCCGCTTGTGGATGAGTTCGCCCAAAATATCCCGATAATCGGTGGTGATAGGTAGATCACCAGGGCCAGTCAACTGTTCATCCTGCAAACCGGGCCAACGGGCAAACACCTGCCCCCCACTCACCCCGCCGCCCATCACCATCATCATATTGCCATGCCCATGATCGGTGCCCAGCCCAGCGTTCTCCTGCACCCGACGGCCGAATTCTGACATCACCACCACCGTCACCTGGTTCACCAACGGCCCCAAATCTTCATAAAACGCCGCCAAACTTTGCCCCAACGCACTCAACAACTGCGCCTGTGCCCCTTCTGTGCTGCCCTGGAAAACGTGTGTATCCCAACCACCCATATCCACACAAGCCACCTCCACCCCAACATCTGCTTTGATAAGTTGGGCGACTGTTTGTAATGCCATGCCGGGTTCTGCTTCGGCATAAAAACGCCCGGCCGGTTGATAATTGGTGGTACTCACTTTGTTTAATACTTCAATAGCGGCAAAGGTTTGGGAAGCGGCCGTTTGTAACAAATCGTCATTCTGGTTATACAACGCCTGAAGTAAGGCCTGCATCTCCCCAATACGCTCCTCCCGCCCCTGCAAATGGTACTCGGCAATAGATTGTAACGCCGTTGCAGTCACCGCCCCCGTCAGCGAGGCAGGCAACATATCCCCAATGCCAATGGCCCGCAACGCCGAATCATTTCCGGTATCTAACGAAGCCAGGTGGCGAGCCAACCAGCCGGTGTAATCGCCCGATGTCGCCCCGCGCTCCATCAAATCCATTGCCTCAAAATGGGAACGAGTCTCATCAGGTGAGCCAGTAGCCTGGACAAATGCCATGTGCCCCGCCTGATAGATGGGTTGCAGCAGGTTAAGAGCCGGGTGCAGGCCAAAAAAACCATCTAAATCAACCGTTTTTAGGGTGGCGCGGTCATCGGGGCGGGGAATGCCGATGGTAGGGCGGTGGGCATAATACCCCTCATCACCATGAGGCACTATGATGTTGAGGCCATCGGCCCCGCCACGCAAAAAGATACACACCAGCGTATCCCCGCGTGGCCCCACATGGGGAGCCGCCAGGCGGATGCGGGGCATCCAGGTGGGCAGGGCTACCAGGCTGTTGCCAAATAACAAAGCGGCCGCCGACTCCACACTTTTTGCCAAAAAAGTACGGCGGCTAACTTGTGCATATTCCAGGCAGTGTGTTGGGGTTTGGTTTTTCATGTCAAATTTCCTTGTATCACAATTCACCACAAAGGGTGCAAAAAAGAAAAAACCTTCCTGTTCCTTACATCCTGTTCACTGAACACTGTTCACTGAATACCAGGTACCGACACTCATGTCCACTGAAACCCTGGGCTGGCGAGCATGAGGGCGACGACATCGCGCAGGTACAGGTTGGTTTGGCCGTTTTCGGGGGTGGTGTTGCCCAGGTAGTTGGTAAATAGTTGTTGCTCGTCTGGGGTGGCAGAACGGCCGAAAACCAACCCCGCCATCACCTCTACATCTGTAACAGAATCGGCTGCCGCACCCGCCGCCAATAACACCTCCAACGGCACCGTAGCCCCAGGCACCTGATCATGCAGCAGGGCCAGGGCAAAATTCCACCGGGCCAGCAAATTATTTGTCCAGGCGGTTGAGACATCGGGATAACCATTGGGGGGCGGCCAGTGGAAAGGCATTTGCCCCAATACAGCCAACCAGCGAGCAATCGCCCGCCCCTGTCCCGGTTTCAGGTCGGTGTGCAAGGCACGCAACGCTGAGACAAAGAAGGAAAACGGCCGTTTTAGCTTTGGTGGGGCACTGGCAAATTCCTGGCTCAAAAAAATGAGCCGCAACATACTTTTAATGTCCCCATCCGTCGCCTGGTAAGTTTGGGCGACTTGTTCCACCAGGGTGGCGGGTGGGTCGTCGGCTACAAAACGGCGCACCAGTTTATTGGCAATAAAGTGGGCCGTTGCCGGGTGAGTCACCAATAGTTCCAGCAGTTCCAACCCCTCTTCTTGCCCGCGCCCGGCCGGGAACGTGTGCCCCAACACCACTTTTGCCTCAAAATCATGTAAATCCGGGTTAAAAAGGAACTGCCCCTCACGGCGGCTGTGTCCTACCTTCCAGCCGGTGAAGATACGAGCCACTTCCATCACATCTTGTTGGGTATACCCGCCATGCACCCCTAAGGTATGCAGTTCCATCAGTTCACGGGCGTAATTTTCGTTGGGGTGCGCCCGTTCGTTAAAGGTGTTATCCAGGTAGAGCAGCATGGCCGGGCTGTGTGCCGAAGCAAACAGCAGGTCGCGGAACTTGCCCAGGGCATGGGGGCGAATAACTTCGCGGTCATCTATCAGCTTCAAGGCGGGCATAAACCGGTCTTTTTGCAGGTAAATGTTGAAGTGGTCTGACCAAAACTCCACCATCGTTTCGTAAAGTTGCCGTTTGGAGTAAAGCGGCCGTAAGACGGTAGCCGCTATCAATTCGTGGGCAATGTCGTGTTCTTCCTGGGCAGCCAACTCGCTGGCATCCATTTGGTAAAACGTGAGGTGGCGCACGAACAAATCGGCTGCCAGGTCTTCTAGTTCGGCCGGGTGTAGCTGTTCTTCTAACCAGCCTGCCACCCCTTTTTGGGCTGCCTGGGCCAGGTCGCCGGGGTGCGGGCCATACCCTGCCCGATTGAGCAAACGACGTAAAACGGCCGTTTCCCCGGCCACCGACACATCCACCCCGCCGGGAACCGCCAACGTTTGTGGTAGCTCCTGCCTGGACACATACCGCCCCGCCACACCACAAGCCGAAACGGATGCTGTAACGGCCGTTATTGCCCCCAACTTAAGAAAATCACGCCTGGAAAGAGGCATCGTTCACCTCCCGGTTTTATTC
>CAZPEJ010000345.1:0-1095 GCA_964585465.1 uncultured Ardenticatenaceae bacterium | reverse complement strand
CCAAACAGGGCAAAGGTCGCGGCACCCATGAGTGTGATACCCATGAGCGGAACAAACAAGAACCAACCCACAGCAGGCACCAGGCAGGCCATTTCATACACCACTGCCCCGCGTATCAGGTGTGTCAACTCTGAATTGGGGTGGGAGAGGGGGGCTAGACGGTCAGCCAGCAGCCGGGATAACCCGGCACCACCAATGCTGCCAATACCCATGCCGATAAAACCGACAATCCAGGCAGTGGCTTTGATGGGGCCAAAGGGAATACTGGACGTAATCGCAATCCATAACAGAAAAGCGGCCGTTACTGGCACACCAAACCAGAAACACCGGCCTGGGGTCTGTTCCAGGCGGGTTTGTACCCGGCGGGTGGCAGTGGGCAACAACAGGTTAAGCGCGACTAATAAACCGGGCAAACTGAGCAAAATGCCAATCAATGTGAAGGTAACAGTATAAACATCCGCCATGAGAAATTCTCCTTAGACCTGACAAGAATTAAATGGGTCGGGTCTACTAAACCATACAGGTGACTTGGCAAAAAGTTGCAATCAGTTTGTAAAAAGTTTGTAACCATTCACCACAAAGGCGCAAAGGGCGCAAAGAAAAGAGAAAACTTTTGTGTTCTTTGCCCCCTTTGCGGTTAAATTCCAAAGAGGCTGAACAGTTACGTTTCTTAAACAAATAGGTGGCGTAGGGTAGTCATGTTCTAACCGTCAGGTACTGTTTTTTTCTATTGCGTAAGCTGTTCCTGGCTTTAATGGCGTTCATCTGAATACGTATCTGGCAAACCTGGTGAGCGTCCAGAAATTAGTTCGTCGTAACGGCTTTAGTCGTCCAGACTGCTGAAGCGGTTACTACGAACAAAAACGGGAAGTTATTTTTAGACGCTCACTAACGCAATACAGAATACACAATATCTTTTTTGAGGGGTACCAATGACGCGACAAAACTTTTTTCTTTTAATTTTCTGTTACGTTTTATTATGGATGGTGTTGGTTAATTGTACACCCAGTGTGGAGACAACGGCCGTTTCCATAACCACCGCTCGTCCCACCGGGGAAACAACGGCCGTTCCCACTGTCTCCCCCTATCCCACCG
>CAZPEJ010000344.1:0-5807 GCA_964585465.1 uncultured Ardenticatenaceae bacterium | reverse complement strand
ATCACAAACAAAAGGAAGATAATGATGAAAAACAGTCCCAACCTTGCCCGCAGCGAATGAAAAGCGGATAAGCGGATAGTTCTTGATTAGCCATCCGTTTATCCGTTTCTATCCGTTGCCGCAGCGGATGAAAATAACATTTGTCAGTCAACCAGCTCAACTCGAAACTCGAAACTCATCCCCTACCCGCTGGATGGCCTGGCCTGTAACGTCAGTTGAATGGTTTGGGGCTGCCCGTCGCGTAAAATTTGTAATTCCACCTGTTGCCCCACCCCGGTGTGTTGCAGAATGTACCCTAACAGGTCGTCGAACTCATTCACCAAACGGCCGTCTATGCCTGTAATGACATCCCCACCTAACCCTGTTTGGGTGTTGCCCCCTTGCAAACCTGCCAGGGCTGCCGGGCCACCTGTAATGATGCTGCTGATGACGACCCCTTGTTGGTCACGGGACAACCCCATCGCCTGGGCCAAATCGGCCGTTAAATCCCCGCCGCTAATGCCTAACCAGGGGTGTTGCACCTCACCGTTTTCAATTAGTTGGGGCACCACCACCGCCACGATGTTGGCTGGAATGGCATACCCCACCCCTGAAGAACTGCGAACGGGGGATTCGATGGCACTATTTACTCCCACCACCCGGCCGTAAATATCTAACAACGGCCCGCCGGAGTTGCCAGGGTTAATGGCCGCATCTGTTTGAATGACATCGGGAATGCTATAAGTTGATTGGCCGAACGATTGCTCGATGGGTAACAATCGCCCCAGACCGGAGATGATGCCGGTGGTCATGGAGCTTTCTAGCCCAAATGGGTTGCCGATAGCGATGACAATTTGCCCCACTTGCAACGATTCAGAGTCGGCCAGGGGAACGGCCGTTAATTCTCCGGGTTCGGCCGTTATTTTTACCACAGCCAGGTCAGAATCAGGGTCACGCCCCACCAATGTAGCCGGGCGTTCTGTGCCATCTGCCAAAACCACCACAATTTGTTGCGCTCCCGCCACTACATGGTTATTTGTCACCACATAACCGGTTGCGTCATACACAAAACCAGACCCTTGCCCGCTTTCGGTGGTAATGTTGACAACGGCCGGGTTCACCTGTGCATATAAATTGATAAACGCCTGCTGTTGCACGGCCAGATCACCCAGCAGATTGGTGGAATCTGTGTTGGCCGTTTCGCTGGTGGGTGGTGACTGAACGGCCGTTGAGTCGTTGTCTGCCACCGGCAAAATCGCAGGCTGCGTACTACTTTGCGACAAAGCTGGCCCGCAACCTATCAAGATGATAACCAGCAAAAGAATAGACAATTGTTGTTTGAGTTGTTTCATAAAATTTCTCCTGTTGTGTCATGCAATGAAGTTCATTATGCGTGAGAGGCGTAAAAAAGTTGTAAAACGCAGGTGAGTTGTAACTAAAAAATGGATAAGCAGGAGATGAGAACACTGTTTTGTGTTTGACAGCAAACAAAACGTAGGGGAGTTATCATCTAGGCGTATGCCCGACGACAGGTTTTGGCAACACCTTTTTGGAATAATGGAACAAATGTGAATCTTTTTTCGTTTATAGGATGTCTAATTATTCAGGCAAACTAACCCATCAAGTGAGGTAAAAATGGTAGCTCAATATACCCAAACCCAATCAGTCGCAAAAGCGAAATCAACAACGGCCGTTCCAGCTATGACGTTAGGTGTGGTTTTAGGCACTTTATTTGTCTGGTTAGGCGGTTTTGCTGGCCTGGTGGCCCTGGCAATGTGGCCGTTAGGGGTGGCGTTGAGCCTGGTTGGGGCATCTTGGTGGAGCTACCGCCAACACGAAGAAGCACAATGGGGTATGGCAATTGCCGGGCAACTCTTGGGGGCGGTGGCGATTGGGTTGTTGTGGGTAGCTTCGATACTTTAACGTGAAACGTGAACAGAAAGTTCACATTTCACCTTTTACGTTTTACGTTCAAAGGGCATCCAAAAACGGGTGCCCTTTTTTATTTTGGGTAAACCCACTCGGTAAACAGGGGTGTAACATCACACTGGCAATGGGTTTCTACGAGCTGTTTGAAATCGGCCGTTGTGGCAACACCCCACTTGTATTGCATGGTGTAATCCCGTAAAGCCGCGTCAAACGTCTCTTGCCCTACCGTTTCCGCCAATGTATTGACAAAAACAGGGCCGCGCCCATAAATAATGCCGCTATACTCTGCCCCTTGATAAGCGGACACAGGCAAGCCAATGGGAATATCTGCAAAATCTGTACGTTCCCATCGCCCTTGTAAACGGCTGTAATAATCTTCTGCCAGGGGGTGATTTTTCCCATAGGTATCTACATGGTACAGCCAGGAGACGTATTGGGTAATAGATTCATCCAACCAGGGTTCATCCAACTGGTCATTGCCAATTAAGCTGTAGAACCATTGATGCCCCACCTCATGCACCACTGTCCCTTCCATCAATAATCTGAAGGGAATGCCGGTGGTGGTTTGTGCTGTTTCGTCATACTCGCGCAGGGTGATGGCGATGATACCAGGGTATTCAATGCCCAGGGCCAGGGTGGAGGTGCTAACGATGTCCAGTTCGGTGAAAGGGTAGGGGGTGAAACGGCCGTTATAAACCTCAAGGGACTGGGTAGCAAAAGTTAAGGCTCTGGCAGCCCCATCCTCAAATTCGCTTGGGGCATAACTATTCACCCGCACCTGTCCCACGGTGGCTGAAACAACAGAAAAACGGGAACTAACGGCCGTATAAAAATCGCGCATTGGCCCGGCCGCTACTGTAATGGTTTGAGTGTCCCCGCTTTCCTCCCTGGCAATTTCCACCCCACTTGCTGCTACTGTCTCTGTTAAGGGGGCGATGATTTGCACCAGATAAAAGCCAGTATCACCGTAGGTGACATCCCCGTCGGTGGAAGGCTCTTCCACATTCCAGCCATTGGCATCATACACTGCCACCATGGGGTAAAAGTGGGCCAACGCCAAAATATCGTCCAGCAAGGCAAAAATGCCATAATTTCGGCCGCTTTCCTGTGGCACCGTTACGGCAAAATCCATGCCGATGACTACTTGCCCCTCTGGCGGTAATGGGGCAGGTAAGGGAACCACCATTTCGCTATCGTTGAAGGACTCAAAAGCTGGAGAAACGGCCGTTTCATTAACCCGCACATTGGAAACAGAAATTTGCCCACCTAACAGGTTTGGGAAGAGGTGGAAATATACCTGCTCCAGCGAAACCGCCTCTTTATTCGTGTAACGAACCTCTTGCCGCCCCGTTACCACGTTTAGCCCGGCTTCAATTTGGACGATCATGTGGTATACCGTTGCCCCCGGTAGCTGTTCCAAGACACTCTGTTCACTATCCACCAAACCGGTGCGGTAAGGCTCGCGGTCATCCCAGGCAAAGGGTAACAGGGAAGAGGCAGGAACGGCCGAAGAAACTGCCGTTGTTGGTTCAGTTGTCACAGCGGGCATAGGGGTAGATTCGGCCGTTTCCGGGCTATCTGGCATCGCGGTTGGGCGGGCTGTGGGTAAATTATCTGGAAGTACAGGTGTGGGTAAGTCACCGGGATCGGCCGTCTGGCAAGCCACCAGCAGCCCCAACAAACCTATCAAACCAAAACGTATCAATTTCAGCATACAAACTCCTTACTACTACTATACAGTTAGACGATGATAAGTGTCATTTTAGGGAAAATCCAGTGTCAAACAGCATGAGAGGAGGATTAAGAAAGGCAAAAAACCACGTTGATTCGCCCTGCCCGCGTCCCATTTTCAGATTTGGCGTAACAAGTTGTGATCATGTTGGTATAATTTCTGCATTCACAACAGGAGCAAAAATGATTCACAAACAGATAACAACAATTTTACTGGTAGGATTTGTTTTATGTGTCGCGGTTTTCCCCGCCCATGCTGCCCCTTTGCTGGAAGAATCAATCAGCCCCCCCGGCTGGTTAGGAGCTTTGTTGGCTTTTGCCTCGCTGGCATTAGCGTTTGGGGTTGGGCTGTGGGTACGCCGCAGAGGATAACATGGGCAAAACCAGACTTCTCCAGGAAGTTTGGTTGTAACGATACAGGGACACAGCGTTTTATAGAGGGTAGGTAGCTGAAAGGGATTAGAGATTAGAGATTTGCTGCTCTCCAATCTCTAATCTCCAATCTCAATAAGAGTGTTCGTTTATGCCCTTTGTGAGTATAGACACATTTGGTTTTGATTTGACAGGCAGATAGGCCCATGTTACCATTGCCCTTACTTAAATATGGAACAACGTGGAATCGGAATAGTAATCAACAAAGTGGGTTTTAGAGAGTTGACCCAAGTGCTGAAAGGTCAATAACCAGACGGTTGATGAATGGGCCGAGGAGTTACACAGGCAAAGTAACAGTAGTCTGTGTCGGAGGTGTCACCGTTATCAAGACACAATCTGGCAGTACCTGGTGAACAGTACTCGGTAGAAGGATTGTCAGGTTAAAGGAGTGAAGCTGGTAGACGGGACGCGCATCATGGGCGCGTTTTTTGTTTCTGGCTTAAGCAGGGTGGCACCACGGGAGTGATTTTTAGACGCTCTCGTCCCTTTGTAAAACAATTTTTAGGTTGTTTTGCAGGGATGAGGGCGTTTTTTGTTTGTAAGTAATAGGTGAAAAATGACAATTCACAATTCACAATCCACAATTCACAATTCACAATTCGTTTACCATCCCACGTTGCCGGAGTTCCGGCAACTGGCGGGTGGGGCGAAAAATTTGATTCCGGTTTACCGCGAGTTTGCGGCCGATTTGGAAACACCGGTATCGGTTTACATTAAGTTGTTAGATGAGCTGGGGTCATCCTTTTTGTTGGAATCGGTGGAGGGGGGGGAACATGTCGGCCGTTATTCGTTTGTGGGGGTGAATCCCAGGGGGTTGTTGCAGCTAAACGGCCGTTCCATCACCACCACCTTACACGGCCAGGCCAATACACGAGACCTGCACCCCAACGAAGACATTCTGCACGTTCTCAAAGCGGAATTGGAGCAGTTCAAACTGGCCGATTTGCCCGGCCTGCCCCGTTTGATTGGGGGGGCGGTGGGGTATCTGGGGTATGATGTGGTACGCTTTTTTGAACGATTGCCAGAAACGGCCGAAACTGTGTTACACATCCCCGACGCGATATTTCTGCTGGCCGATACGCTGGTTGTTTTTGACCACGCCCGCCACCGCCTGCTTATCCTGGCAAATGCCCACATTACCGGCGATGTGGAAATGGCGTATGTGGATGCTATTCAGCGTATTGAACGGGTGAGCGAGAAATTATTACGGCCGTTGCCCGCCATGCCCCGCAACCGCACCGCTGGCAAACAAAACGAGTTAACCTCCAACAAAACCCAGGCTGAATACGAACAAATTGTGGCCCAGGCCAAAGAATATATCGCCGCAGGCGACATTTTCCAGGTGGTACTCAGCCAGCGATTCAGCCGCCGCACCACTGCCCATCCCTTCGCTATCTACCGTGCCCTGCGAATGCTTAACCCCTCTCCCTACATGTTTTACTTCAACTTTGCCGAACTGGATTTGCAGGTTATTGGAGCCTCGCCGGAGATGCACGTGCGGTTGGAAGATGGCACGGCTACTGTTCGCCCCATTGCTGGCACTCGCTGGCGTGGGGCTACCCCCACCGAGGACAAAACCCTGGCTGAAGACCTGCTCAACGACCCCAAAGAGCGGGCTGAACATGTGATGTTAGTAGACCTGGGGCGCAACGACATCGGCCGGGTAAGTGAATATGGCACGGTACAGGTGAAAGATTTAATGGTGATTGAACGGTATAGCCACGTCATGCACATTG
>CAZPEJ010000343.1:0-5842 GCA_964585465.1 uncultured Ardenticatenaceae bacterium | reverse complement strand
GGTCTTTCGGATTTTGTGGGGTTTGTCGTGAAACGTAAAACGTAAAACGTGAAATTTCTCTGGTCACGTTTTACGTTTTATGTTTTATTGGTTGTCAACCCCTTGAGTTCCCAAAGAACCAACCCGGTTTTTTCTTCATCTACTTGACACTAAACTCATGAATCATTCCCAGCGTAAAGTGTGGCGCGTGGGAGTTGGGGTCGGGGAAGAAACAGAATAGAGCGTAGTTACCAGGTTCAAACGTGACATCAATGTATTGGTTCGCCCCTGGTTCGATGCCGGTGATGCCACCCAAAGAGATGGCTGGAGGCGGTGTGCCGGGTGGGGTGTTGAGGTAATCATCGGCCGTTTTGCCATCCGCCAGTTTAACCAGGAACGCCTCATGGGGTTGAGTGCCTGAATTATGAAAACGGAGGGTCTGTTCACCCGTTGTAAACATTCCAGAGACGGTGAAGGAGAAATCATTCAAATCAATCGTTGTTTCACTTTCGGGTTCGGCCGGGGAGTCTTCCGTCGGTGTGACCGACAATGTTTTAGTCATGCCTGTCAAAAAGTGGGGCACACCTTCCCCGTTGGGAATAAGGTCAATCAAGGCATAGGAGCCAGCCAACAAATTGACGTGGGCAACAGTTTGTCCGCCGGGGTCGGGGGCGTTTGGCCCGCCAAGCGGCATGGCCCAATCGGGAAAGTTTTCCGGGTCTTCTCCCATTGCGCTGACTAATTCTTCGATGGTTTTGCCTTCATCCAATCGGACAAACTGGAGATGATAGGGTTCTGGGCCTTCGTTAACCAGTGTTACCTTTGTCCAACCGGCCGAAAGAGTGTCTGGGCCGGTAAAGGCATTGTTGGCAGCCGTGAACGTTGCTTCTAACATGGTAGGTTCTGAAGCAGAAGAACAAGCTGCCAGAAAAACCATCAAAAGTAAAACGGTACAGAAAAATTTAGATTTTTGTAACATGATCAATCCCTCCTGACTTCAAATCGTTTAATAGTCGCTGCCTACCCAGAAACCAGCCGACGTTTTGCGGGTAATGCCTTTTTGTTGGAACTGGCTGAGCAGGTTGAGGCGGACGAGTTCGTTTTGCAGTTTGGTTTCCTGGGTACGCAACTCGGCCAATGATTTTTGCACGGTTTCAATATTGAGTTGGGTTTTCACGGTGCTGGGTAAGGTGGTGAAGTTGTTCATGGGTTTATACTCCTTTTGCAAATGTGCTACCGATAAATTGTGAATATACTCACAGAGGGCATAAACTGACATTTTTATTGTGAGATTGGAGATTAGGGATTCGAGATTGGCCAATCTCGAATCCCCTTCAGCAGAATGTCAATTTATGGCCTTATGCAGTATCTATCAGGAAGTATAAGGATTCGCAAACGGCCGTTACAGACCGAAAGCTGATCAACTTTTGTTCACTTTGTGGGTGGGGTTATTCAATTTTTGTTCACACAGGGGTTATTTTTCCAGGCTGCCCAATTCCATCTGCCACAACCGGCCCGTCAGGTAATCTATGCCGGAGCGAAGATGGCGGCGGTAGGTGCTGAAGGGGAGGTCGAGCAGTTCGGCCGCTTTTTCTTGGGTGGCGGCTGGCTGGAAATAGGTGTGGTGGAGGGCTTGATACAGTTTGATCTGTTTGGGGGAGTTTTGCAGCGGAACGGCCGTTTCCCGCAAAAGTTTTTGTAAGGCACTCATTCGCCCATCAGCATGTTTCTCTTTATCGGCCGTTTGTAAGACCAGACGGGAGTGCAACAATGGGTTGTTCCGCAAGGCAGCCAGATTGGTAAAGTCGCGCAGGCTATCCCGCACGGCTGTAGTAAAATCTGACTCACTTAACACAATCACCTGCTCTGCCAGCCGGGGCGGCACAAAAGGAATCCCGCTGGCAATTTCCCGTTCAGCCAGCAGATTCAGCCAATCCAGCGGGGGTGTCAGCCGCCAGTCGTGCCCATAAATGCCATAAGGACGGCCGTTTGTCGTGAAATCTAACTCAGGTAATCGCTCCAGGTCTGCGTAGGTGAGAATATCTACCCAGAAATCGGGATTCATGCAGGGGAAGAAGGTGTAAACCAATCCTGGAGTGGTCAGGTAATGTTGCACGATGCTGAGGAAGATACGGCTTTGCACTGGCGACACGCCCTGGTAACTCTCTTTTGCCATCCAGAAACGGAATAAAGCGGCCGTTTCCCCAGGACGAATGGGGGCTTTTTGTTGCAGGTAATTCCACGTTTTTTGCACCACCTCGTCCTGTTGCCGATCCTCCGGTGAGGTTTCACTCAGTTGAACAATCAGCAAAAACCCTTGCGGCTCGCCAAAGGAGTCCCGAAAAACCGTGACATGGTCAGGTTGGCTGGTGAGCCAGAAGGTGGCTGTCTCTCTAGCAAGCTGGCCTTCATGGGTTTCGATGATTTCTTGCAAAGCAGGCATATCTTTGGCGTGTAAGCGGTCGGTGAAGATGGTGCCACTTTCCTGCCACTCGATAAACGGCCGAACCATGGGGTTTTCCCGGTGCAAATAAATGTAATCAAACAGTACCCGCCGTTGGTCATCTGCACTGCTTTGTTCCAACCGTAACATGTAGTAGCGGCGGGCGCGGTTGTGTAATTCAGCATACCAGTCGGGGTTACGCCAGCGCAAATCGGCCGTTAGGGCTTCGCGGGCCAGGTCGTGGGGGTAAATGCCGTGCCGTTCGGCATCAATAAAGGAAAGCTGGCGCAGCCATTCAAACAGGTCATGGGCATCTGGGGTGTTTAACATGGCTGCCAACAACGATTCTGTGGTTAGTCGCACCAATCCACACGCCTCCAGCGCGGCCCGGTGGGCTGGCCCAGGGACTTTTTGTACAAACTGTTCCAACAATGTTTTGATAACGTGGGGAGCTTCCTCCGGTTGGAAGTGGCTGCCGGGGCGTTGTGCCAACACATCGGCCACCAGCGAAAGGGCTAATGGGTGGCCGTGTGTAAAATCCAACACCGTTTTGTGCTGGTCAGAAGGCACCTGGCGGTTTTGTAACAGGGCTTCGCTTTCATCGGGGTTGAGGTTGCGAAGGGGAATGGTGTGAATCATCATTTCCCACCCTGGGTCTGTGCGCCAGTCGAGGGAAGGAGGGTTGCGCCCGGCCAGCACCACCAGGGTATTCCCCGGTAATTGGGGCAGAAATGTATCGCGTAACCAGCCGTCCAGCGGGGCCAGCACTTCGTAGGTGTCTATGAGGATGACGTAACAACGGCCGTTTTGCCCTAAAAATTGAAAAAATGGGGTAGCGGTGGGAATTTCCAGGGTTTGATGTAACAGGTTGAGGAAAAATTCGGGGGAGGGGTCTACATTTCGGCCGTCTATGTAAACGGCCGTGACACGCTCCTGGGCTGCCACATGGGCAAATTCGCGCAGCAGAGAAGTTTTGCCAATCCCCCCTGGCCCAAAAACGAACATGACAAAAAAAGGTAATTCGGGGGCTGTCAGGGCGGATTGAAATAAGGACAACTCTGCCTGTCGCCCCACAAAACGACGGCGACGGGCTGCATTTAAGCGACTTGCCAGAGATGTGGTCATGGTTCCTTGTTCTCCTGTTGCCCCTATTTTACTCGGAAAACGGCCGTTCGCACTAACAGATTATGGGGGAAAAGCGAAATTACCCACAACCCCCGACAAAATGGACAAAAAGTGAATACTTTTTGATCTGGAAGAAAGCCCTATTGTCTTGTAAAGTAAAGAAGATTATTTGGTGCATATCTTCGGAAAACCTGGATAGTTACAACGATGTCATGAAGAACTAGCCTATGGGTTATCAAGAATTAAGCGATGAACAACTCATGCGGTGTATTGCCCGGCGGGAACAAGCCGCTTTCGAGCATCTTTATGACACCTACGCTGCCTCGCTTATGGGGTTAGCCCTTAAAGTCATTCGAGACCGGGCGGTGGCTGAAGAAGTCGTTCAAGAAACATTTTGGCGGGTGTGGACACGAGCCGAAACGTACCAGGAACAGCGGGGTACCCTTGCCAGTTGGCTGTTTAGCATTACCCATCGCCTGGCAATTGACACCTGGCGGCAGCAAAAGATACGTCCGCAAGCGGTGGAAAGTGAAGACGAAGCAGAACAGGTCGAATTTTACGCCGACCCAGAAGCCAACGTACCGGAAGCTGCCTGGCTCAAGTCGCAGCGCGCCCAGATACAGGCAGCTATGTCCCAGCTTTCCCCCGAACAGGCCCAGGTAATCCGGCTGGCCTACTTTTATGGCCTGACACGCCAGGAAATTTCCCAACTGTTAGGGCATCCACTGGGCACCGTGCATACCCGCGCTCGCCTGGCCTTGCAAAAACTGGCAAAACTGCTTCAAGGGGTTGTAGAGGAATAATGTTCTACTCCATCTACTCACCAAGCATTTATCTAGCACTCAGTTTTATTTCAGGTTTTCTCTTTATCATTCCCCAAGTCGCCAAAAAAAGTGACCGCCCTGGGTTCCCCCTCCTGGCCCAGGGCGGTCGCTTTTTTATACACTCTGGGCACCCGTGTGTTGATGTTGGTCAACACTTCATAAGGAATGGTGCCTGCCCAGGTGGCTAACTCTTCACAGCGAATGGCAACCCCGGCACTTTCGCCGATCAGGATTACCTCGTCATCGTTGTAGGCGGAATCCCATTCGATATTGACCATGAGTTGATCCATACAGATACGGCCGATTACTGGATACCGTTTACCGTGCAAAATTACCTCTGCCCGGCCGGACATGGCCCGAAAATACCCGTCCCCATACCCGACCGGCACCGTGACCACCCGCACCAGGTGATCACTTTCCCAGGTGGAGCCATAACTGACCGGGTGCCCCGGTTTAACCACCTTAAAATACACCACCCGCGACTTCCAGGTTAAAGACGGCCGTACAACCACCGTTTTTTGTACTTCTGCCGAGGGGTACACCCCATATAACAGAATACCCGCCCGCACCATATCCAGGTAACTTTCCGGCAGTTGCAAAATGGCCCCAGAATTTGCCAGGTGGCGCAGGGGCGGAGCAGGCAGCCCCCGCCGTTCATAAAAGTGTAACACCTGGTTAAACCGTTCCAATTGCAAACGAGCATGGGTTAAATCGGCCGAATCTGCATTGGCAAAATGGGAGTAAATACCCTCCACTACACAATGGTAACAAGCTAAAGCTGCTTCCAAAAGGGTCTCTGCGCTGTAATAATGCACCCCAATTCGCTCCATACCTGTATCAATTTTCAAATGTACGATGGCTTGTTGGTTCATCAGGCGGGCTGTTTCGTTAATTTGTAACAATTTTTCTACGGAAGAAGCGGTTAAGGTGAGATGGTGCTGCAAAAAGAGGGGAATTTGATTGCCCCAGATACCACCCAAGACCAAAATGGGGGCAGTAATACCGTTTTCGCGTAACAAGATGCCTTCTTCCAGAACCGCCACACCCAGGTAGGTGGCTCCCAACGAGACAACATGTTTTGCTACCTCTACCAGGCCATGCCCATACGCATTGGCTTTCAAAACAGGCATGACCTGGGCCGGGGCGACGGCCCGTTGGATGGCATAAAAATTTTCTGTTAGCCGGTCTAAATCCACTTCTACCAGTGTCGGCCGTATCACTTCGTCACTAATGGTTAATTGGTTAATGGATGACATGGTTGGAATTGTATACGGAATACGGCCGTGTTGTTACAGTGGGTTAAGCAATGGAAATTAAACAACTGACAGAACTGAGATTGGAGATTGGAGATTAACGATTGGTTCAATCTCCAATCTCCAATCTCCAATCTCTTGTAGGTTATTTAATCCACGTTCCTTAGTAATGGTCTCCCCAAAACGTTGTTATATGCGCCAATTTTCTGCCACCTGAA
>CAZPEJ010000342.1:0-5863 GCA_964585465.1 uncultured Ardenticatenaceae bacterium | reverse complement strand
CGTTTCTATCCGTTGCCGCAGCGGATGAAAATAACATTTGTCAGTCAACCAGGGTATAGGGGTTTATTGGGGGGCCAGTTTA
Source organism: uncultured Ardenticatenaceae bacterium (assembly GCA_964585465.1). GTDB lineage: Bacteria > Chloroflexota > Anaerolineae > Promineifilales > Promineifilaceae > CAZPEJ01. The sequence continues at coordinate 5,781 of CAZPEJ010000342.1, read as the reverse complement.
ATGCCGCCGAAAGCGGCGAAACAACTGTTTTTGTGCAAAATCTCAATTTGTTGGAAACCAACGGTTTGTAATAACTGGAGTTGCCACATCAGGGGGCGTGGGGTGTCTTCTTGTTCAATGTAACGAAATACATGGTTGCGGTAAGTTTCATCTTTGAGTGCGGTCAGGTAGTCACCGTAACGGCCCCACATCAGGGTTTGAACGGCCGTTGTGCTGTGTTCAATCAGGTCAGCTATCCACAAACAGCCACCTGGCCTGAGAGCGTGGTAACAGTTGCGGAAAACGGCCGTCCACTCTTCATCGCTGCGTAAATGGTGGAAAACGGCCGCCGCCAGGATGATGTCAAACTGTTGCTCCCCCAATACCAGGTCGCGAATGTCTGTTTGAACGGCCGTAATCTGCCCCACTTGCGCCTGCTGCACCCGTTCCACTGCCCTCTCCAACATCGGCTGGCTCAAATCCACCAACATCATATGCAACCCAGGTAATTGCTGCAACAACTTAAGCGTATAGTTTCCTGCCCCGCAGCCAATATCCAGGGCATGGGTAGCTTGTGGTGTTGTGGCCGCCGCCGCCTGGGTTATTAACTCCAAAACCAATGGGGCATCCATCGTGGCCGATTGCCCCGTTTCCAGGTTAGAAAAACGTTCAACATCGTTGTCAAACCGGTGGCGGATTTGAGCGACGGTAGATTTCATAATCGTTTGGCTGGAATAACTGGGGAGATTAGAGATTGGGGATTAAAGATGACCAATCTCTAATCTCTGCCTGTTTACCTGACAGGTTGAATCTCTACATGACCGATACCTGTTTCAATTTGCAGCAACGTTTGGTTATCGGACGAGCCATAATCGGCCGTTTCCCAGATTCCAGATTCGTTCCCCACTGGCATCAGCCGGGAGTCTTCCATTGAATACCCACCAATTCCTTGATCCAACTCAATACGAAATTCACCGCTGGCAGGCACAAAAAGCACTGTGCTACCTGTACCCCCGTCAATTTCAATGGTGTGACGGCCGTTTTGCGGCAAGGTCAACGTGGTGCTACCTGTGCCAATCTCTACCTTCACATCGTAATCACCGTCTGGCAACTGGGCGGTAACGCTGCCAGTCCCCATTTGTAGATGCAAATAGGAGAGGGTGAGATCAGCTAAATCTAGTTCTGCCACGCCAGTGCCCAGGTTGAGTGATAAATCTATAACAACTCGTGGCAACAAACCAATTTCCCAACGATCCGCTTCATCAAAAGCTATCCAATTGTTGGGATTCAGGAACAACTCGCTACTATCTGCCATAGACAGTTCCAGGTCAGCGGCATCACCCTTAACCGAGGAAACAAAACGTGGTTCTTCTTCCAGGTAGGTGAGGCTTCCTTCCAGCAGGTTGCGACTATCTTCCAGCGCATAAAGGTGGGCTGCGGCCGGGCCAAGATCAATCTCAATGACGGCCGTTTCCACCCCAACCGCCGAAAACGCCACTTCACTTTGTTGTAATTCAGGAGCAGGAGTATTAAAACGGCTCAAAAAAGTGCCTTCCAGACCAAAAAACAGCACATACCCAAAAAGAACAACCGCCGCCAACCCCATCAAAGCACTCAGGAAAGAGCCAAGCGGCCGGGGCACCTGATTCACAATGATATTTAACCCCAGAAAAACGAGTAACAACGGCCACAGCCGAACCGCGGCCGCCCAATTCAACTCCGACACGATCCCCAAATTACGCAGCAAAAAATAAACACCCAGGCTAATTAACACAATCGGCCCAAACAGTGAGCGACTGTGTTGCCGTTCACGATGTGGTTTATCAAATAAATCGGACATTTTTACCTCCAAAGGTTGTTTGATGTCATCTATACGCCCAACAAAACCCGCTTGTTGCACGGTTTCGCCAGATAGACACTCTGGTCATCACGGGCAAAGACCACAAACCCACATCGTTCATACAGGCGAATGGCATCATACCAATCCAGGTTGGTTTCTATCCATAAACGGCCGAATCCCTTCTCCTCTCCCTGGTGCATTAAATGTTCCACCAAAGCCCGGCCAATACCCAGGCGACGGTGTGACTGGCTCACCGACAGCCGCACCATCCGCCCCCACAGCGGCAGGGGTGGGTTGCCTGCCGGGTTCTCCTGCACCAATGCACCAGTACCAACCAGTTGCCCCGCCACTTCTGCCACCACAAAAATGTGACCCGGCCGTACATAACTTTGCCAGATGTCTGCCAGGTCTGGGTTCAGGGTGGGGTCAATATAACCAAAATGCTCCGCTAACCCGGCCAAAATAAGAGCCTGGGCAGCCGCCTGATCAGTGGGTAAAAACGGCCGAATCATTTATTCCTGCCCAAGTGGGGCAATCGTGCCGCACCACTTCCACACCCCACCCTCCTGGATAACTTTCCAGGTATCTTCAATAACAATTTCATCCGTCAGGGGAACGGGAATATCCAGTACATTTTCGCGCAGTTTGGGCAGCACCACCACATTACCCGTTACCCGCACTTCGGCCGTTGAAGTTGTGGATTTCGTCGTCTGAAAATCCAGGTCAACCTCTAAACTATCGGGGTCTACCGCCACATTTTTGGCCGCCAGGCCAATGTACCACAGGTTCAAGACCATATCCGACGGCCGAACATAATCAAATGAAGCACAGGAAAGTTGACTGATGACCGCCCCATCTTGATGTAAAACGGCCGTTATCCAATTTTTTGCCGTCTGGGCAGGCACATCCTCCGGTTCCGTCTCCTGCCCACCACAAGCCACCACCAACACAACCAACCATACACTCAAAAACCACAAACGTTTCATATTCTCTATCCTCTCAGAATTTCACCTATTTTCCGATGCTCTCCTCGCCTGGTCAAACATGATGTTTTTGCTTTTCGTTGCAACTATTGTTAAAGTGCCACCTTCAATGAAACGTGATGCCTAAAACATGACCATAGAGTATTCACGTTTCACGTTTTACGTTTGACAGCAACCCCATAAAATCCGAAAGACTCAAGATGGGAAAACATCACCTATCTCAACCAACGGAGTAACCTTCTATGTGGCAAGAGTGGATCACCATGTACCGGCGCGAATTTGCTGCCTACAACCGGGACAAATTACAACGAGATTTACTGGCGGGTTTAACCGTAACGGCCGTTGCCCTGCCCCTGGCCCTGGCTTTTGGTGTGGCCTCCGGGGCCGATGCCGCCGCCGGGCTGGTAACAGCCATCTTATCTGGTGTGATAATTGGTTTTCTGGGGGGCGCACCGTATCAAATTTCCGGGCCAACCGGAGCAATGTCAGCCATCCTGATTGTGTTATCCACCCGTTATGGTCTAGAAGGAGTGTGGGTAGCGGGTTTGCTGGCTGGTTTCATGATTCTGGCCTTGGGTATTTTTCGCCTGGGGCGGGTGGTGGCACTCATCCCCAGCCCGGTCATTTCCGGTTTCACCAGTGGCATCGCCGTGATTATCGCCCTGGGGCAAATTGACAACTTTTTGGGCATCAAAACCCCGGCCGCAGAAAACGTGCTGGAAAAAATGGCTTATTACGTGGAAAACGGTGTAACCCCCAATGGGTATGCTATCCTCCTGGCTCTGCTGGTTACGGGCACTATGCTCATTTGGCCCCGTTTTGAATTTGGCAAACGGATTCCTGGGTCGCTGGTGGGGATTATCCTGGCGACCATTTTGGCAGCGGCGGCGGGTTGGGACATACCCGTCATTGGCACCATTCCACGCACAATTTTGTTAGAAAACCGATTGCGGATAACGGCCATTCCCTGGGACGAGTTGGGGAATCTGGTGGTTCCCGCCATGTCTATTGCCGCTTTGGGGGCTATTGAGAGTTTGCTGTGTGGGGCCGTAGCAGGCAACATGACCGGGGTGCGAATGTATAACAACATTGAACTAATTGCCCAGGGCATTGGCAACCTCATCATCCCCTTTTTTGGCGGAGTCCCGGCAACGGCCGCTATTGCCCGCACCAGTGTAGGAGTCAAAAGTAACGGGGTTACCCGGCTGGTTTCTATCATTCATGGGGTGGCACTGTTAATTATTGCCTTACTATTTGGCAGTTTAATCGGCCGGGTGCCCCTGGCATCTCTGGCCGGGGTGTTAATGGTGACAGCCTGGCGCATGAATGAGTGGCACGCCATTCAATTTTTCTTTGGCAAACGGCTAAAACACGCCATGATTGCCTTTGTCATCACCTTGCTGGCAACGGTGTTACTGGATTTAACACAAGCCATTTTGATAGGGTTTGGCATCAGCAGCCTGGCATTTATGGCCCAGATGAGTGATTTGCAGGTGTCGCGTAAACCGGTGGAGGTGGAACGATTAACGGCCGTTGGGCACAAATTTGTCCACCCACAACACCCCGTCACCATCCTTTACCTCAGTGGCCCACTCTTTTTTGCGGCCGCCCGTCGCCTGATTGAAAATGTCGAACAACATGATTCGCCAGACTCCACACTCATCTTGTCCATGCGCGGCGTCCCACTGATTGATGCTACCGGTGTCGAGGTGCTGCGCGAGTTGTTGCACCGCCAGCACAAAGGGGGGGGGGATTTACTGTTCACTTCTCTGGATAGCCGGGTAGAAATGTTGTTAAAACGAACTGGTTTATGGGATGAGTTGGGGCAAGGGCGGGTTTTTTGGAGTGCCGACCGGGCCATTTTGGCATTGGGGGCCAGGATAGGGGAGATGGGAGAAGAAACGGCCGTTTCCCCCACCCCCAACCTGGTAGATACCCTCATGCTCAAACCCCACGAAGACCGTACCGGGCAAAACCTGTAAAACCAAAGAACAACAAGATTTTCTCAGGTCTTTTGGATTTTGTGGCGTTCACTGTGAAACGTAAAACGTGACCAGAGAAATTTCACGTTTCACGTTTTACGTTTCACGTTTCATTCCTCACAACGGCTTAAACTGCTCAAACGCATCCCGGCACTGGTGGCAATACCAGATCATGCGGCAAAGGGTGGGGCCAAAACTATTTTTCAGCTCCGTGTCACTCGACCCACAACGCGGGCAGGTTGTCACCTCCAGAAAAGCCACCGAGATCAAATTCCCACCATGCCGGGGAGGGGGCATCAAACCAAATTGGCGCAACTTCTCCCTGGCCCCATCGCCAATCCAATCCGTTGTCCAGGGGGGAAATAACACCACCTCTACCACCACCTCCTGAACACCCAAACGGCCGATCCGCCCGGCAATCTCCTGGCGCATCACCTCCAACGCCGGGCACCCCGAAAAAGTAGGTGTCATTTTAACCAACACCCGGCCGCTTTCAGCCACCTCCACCTCGCGCACAATCCCCATCTCCACCACCGACACCACCGGGATTTCCGGGTCCGGCACCTCTTCTAACGCTTGCCAAATCATTTGAGCCGAAATTTTGAACTCTGCCATAACACAAATTATACTTCGTAATTGTCCAAAATAAGTTTGCCGGAACGACTTCACTCATTTAGACTGGTTAAGCGGTTACGACCAACAGAAAAAGGGTAATGGAAGATGACCCCAATTCAATTTATCCAAAAATGGAGCAGGATACAAATCAAAGAAACGGCCGCTTCCCAAAACCATTTTAACGATGTTTGCGCCCTGCTCAGCCACCCAACCCCCACCCAGGCTGACCCCACCGGCCAATACTTCACCTTCGAGGCCGCCACCGCCAAAACCAGCGGGCAAAAAGGGCGGGCCGATGTGTGGCACAAAGGCAAATTCATCTGGGAATACAAAGGCCCCCACGCCAACCTGGACAAAGCGTACCACCAACTGCTGCTTTACC
>CAZPEJ010000341.1:0-5864 GCA_964585465.1 uncultured Ardenticatenaceae bacterium | reverse complement strand
CCATAACATTCCACATAAGCCCAGTCCTTAAAGGCATTTTGAGCGCGGAAGCTGCTGCTACCAATAAATCGGTCAGCGCTTTGTTGCGCGAGTGGATTGACGAATACCTGGATTTGCCTGTTGGGGTATAAGAAGTGGTGAATCAATCACCCTAGCTGTTCTTTTAGTTTTGTTCTCACCGGGTCAATTTGCAACGCACAATCTAACGGGGTTAGTTCTTTTTGCCATAACCAGGCGGGCTTGAGCCAAAAACCAGGCAAAACTTTGGACTCTACTCGTTCATCTTCCTCTGTGGCGAACAGGGTATACATACCATTTTCGCCTAGCTGGTAAAAGTCGGCTCGTTGTTTGTCGGGGCGGGGGTCAACAATCCAATACTCCAACACTCCAGCAGCCGCATACTCCTTCAACTTGTCCTCCCGATCCTGTTTCATGCTGCTTTTAGACACAATTTCTACAATCAAATCTGGCGGGCCTATCAATTTGTCGTTGGTGAGCCGATCCAGGTGGGCTTTTGCCAGGAAAAACAGGTCTGGTTCGCGGTAGACCTGACCAGGAATGACCTGCATTTCAAAGGGAGCGACACAGGTTTCACCTAAATTGAACAGGTCAATAAAAAATCGCAACAAGGTATACAAAAAACCAGGTGTGGCCTGGTGAGTGTCATTTGCGGGTTGATGAATAATGACTTCCCCTCTAACCCATTCAGCGTGGGTGTCTTCGGTTGCCCAATTCAGAAATTCCTGGTAACTCATTTTAAGACGGGTAAAATTGGTTTTGTGAGAGGTAATTGGTGGGATCATTCCGATTTACTCCTGGGGTTATTATATACAAAGAGGGTTTATGAATGAAAAACGGCCGAATTTCAACACCTACTGGGTACATAAAAACTTATTAGCCGGAGAGTATCCGGGGCATTGGGAAACACAGGTGGCACAACAACGAGTGCAGGCGTATGTGGATGTGGGCATCAGCTACTTTGTAGATTTAACCCACCCACAGGAGCTAGAGCCGTATGAGCAATGGGTGGCCGGGAAAACGGCCGTTTCTGGCCTGCCTTTCATTCACCACCGCTTGCCCATCCGCGATATGGATGTTCCTACCACAGCCCACATGAAAACCATTTTGGATGTTATAGACACAGCCATTGCCAACCACCATAACGTATATGTCCATTGTTGGGGCGGAATCGGCCGAACTGGCACGGTGATAGGCTGTTATGTGGTGCGGCACGGCCTGAGCGGGGCGGAAGCCTTGCGCCATCTGGCAGAACGCTGGCAACAAGTGGAAAAATCGAATCGCTGGCCCACCACCCCCCAAACCCCTGCCCAACTGCAAATGGTTCTCAACTGGCTGGAAACGCCCAGGTGAGAAAATGGGGCAACACCTTCGCCCAGGTGTCATACTCGTGGCGGTCGCCAGCCACTTCCAGGTAGACCACCGTTTATTGCCCAGGTGTAACGAAGGAAAGTCGGGCAAGCCACTGCTTTGCCCGGGGTCGTTACACAATCAGGAACGGCCGTTTCACGTTTCACGCCTCATGTTTCACGCCTCACGCTTCACCCTCCCCCTCCGCAAATCCATCATACGGCTTCGGAGCGCGTTTGTGGTCTGCAATCTCCCAGGTTTTGCGCCAGAGCGCGCCTGCACCATCAATTTTGATAGATTCACCGCTGATATAGGCAGCGGCAGGAGAGAGCAAAAAGACAATGGTCGCGGCGACTTCGCTTTCCGTGCCCATCCGTTTGAAGGGCAAATCTTGTACCACCTGCTCTAAGAAGGGTTTTACCTCCTCCGGGTACTTGCTCAAACCGGAAGATTGGATCAGCCCAGGCGAAACGGAGTTTATCCGCACGCCCGACTTGGCCCACTCCACTGCCAGGGTTTTGGTCAGGTTATCAATACCTGCACGAGCAGCGGCCGAATGGGCCATGCCAGGAAAACCGCGCCACATGTCAATGAGCATATTGACAATGGCACCCCCGTGTTGGTTCATGGTGCGGTTGTATGCTTCACGGCACATCCAAAAAGTGCCCGTCAAGTTGGTTTCGATAACGGCGTTCCAACCTTTGGTGGAGATAAATTCGGCCGGGCTGATGAACTGCCCGCCCGCGTTATTGACCAGGCCGTGAATGGCCCCGCGTTCGGCCAATACCTGGTCGAACAGAGCCACAATTTGTGCCTCGTCGCGGATATTGCAAGGGTAAGCCGAGACAGAACCACCTGCCTGACTGATTTCCTGTTTGACGATTTCCAGGTTTTCCACTTTACGGCCGCTAATGACCACATGTGCCCCCAAAGAAGCCAGTTCGTGGGCTGTTGCCCGCCCAATCCCCGTGCCACCACCCGTCACCAGGATGGTTTGCCCGGCAAATAAATTCGGCCGAAAAATAGAATGGTATGTCATGGGTTACTCCTGGTCTGGCGGGGCGGAACGGCCGTTTTTCCGCCCTAACACCCCACTTTCCCGTTGCCGTTCTGCCAGCAACACAATAAAACTAGACAAAATCCCCAACCCCACTAACAAATAAAAAATCGTAAAAACTTTGCCCGCATCCGTCTTAGGAGAAAAATCCCCATACCCCACCGTCGTCAAGGTAATCACACTAAAATACAGCGCATCCAGCCACGACCACCCTTCCCAGGCATGGTAAAACCACGTTCCTGTCCCCAAAACCACCCCCACCAACAGCAACAAACTGCGAAACTCCGGGTCCTTCACCCCTTGGTAAATCGCACGAAAAAACCGGACAAATAGCAAAAATAAAGCAGGCATTTTTTAGATGTACCCAGTAATCAGTAGACAGTGAGCAGTACACAGTAATCAGTACCTGGTAAGCAGTACTCAAGGCTAAGGGTTGTCCACCGTATACTGATTACTGATTACTGAATACTAACCACTTTCCGCAATCTCCCTCGCCGCCCGCGCCGACAACTCGATCATGGGGGCAAAGGCGGCAAACCGCTGGTCTTGGGTTTGGCCGCGATGGAACCGGATAAAAATTTGGGCAATAATCACCGTCAGGCGGAACAGTCCCAAAGCGTGGTAAAAAGTGATAGTTTGCACAGAACGGCCGCTTTTCTCCGCATACCGTTGTACCAGTTCCGCCCGCGACATAAACCCCAAATCCCCTGTTGGCATCATCGCCATCGCCTGGAAATAGGGCGGGTCTGTGGGTTCTGTCCAGTAACACAACAATGCTCCCAAATCACTCAACGGATCGCCTAGCGTACACATATCCCAATCAAAAATCGCCACCAAACGCCCCGGATCATCCGCCGCCAGCATCACATTATCTAATTTGTAATCGTTGTGAACCAGCGAGTAACCCGTTGGAAGCGGAATGTGGTGTTTTAACCAGTGGTAAACAGCCTCCATATCGGCCGAATCTTGCAATTTAGCCCCCTGCCACCGTTTATACCACCCTTCAATTTGCCGTTCCACAAACCCTTCCGCTTTGCCCAGGTTTTCTAACCCTATAGCCTGGTAATCTACTGCATGGAACGCCGCCAGCGCATCTACCAACGCCTGGCTCATGCGGCGAGCTGCATCGGGCGTGGCAAACTCGTCTGGCAATGTGCGCCGCACCACCACCCCTTGCCGCCGCTCCATGATAAAAAAGGACGAACCAATCACGGCCGGGTCGTTGCAATACAAAAAGGCACGCGGGGCCAGGGGGAAAACCCGCCATAACTGGGACAACACAGCATACTCCCGCCCCATGTCGTGAGCCGATTTTGCCACCGGCCCCAGCGGCGGGCGACGCAGCACATATTGGTGTGTGCCATAATCGAGCAAGTAGGTCAGGTTGGCAGCCCCACCACCAAACTGGCGCAAGGAAAACGGCCGATCTGCCCCCGCCAGTTTCCCCTGCAAATAAACCGCCAAAGCCACCTCGTTTAACTGTTCGTCTGCCCGCACCGAAATCGTGTCATTGTTCATAGAGTACGTATTGCGTATTCTTAATCCTGGAAACCCGCGTATATCTTTTGAATCCGCGTGATCCGCCTTCTATTTCTTAATTTTGCAAACTCATCTGCTTGCTCTATAATTTCTGTTGTTCGGGGTGTAGCGCAGCTTGGTAGCGCGCTTCGTTCGGGTCGAAGAGGCCATGGGTTCGAATCCCGTCACCCCGACCTTTTGCCCGGTAAGTGTTGACTTGCCGGGTTTTTTATTTCCTTGTAACGATTCACCGCAAAGGCGCAAAGGGCGCAAAGAAAAGAGAAAACCTTGGTGTTCTTTGCGTACTTTGCGGTTAAATCCCACAGACGCGGAGAAAAAAACAAACCCCTGCGCCCCTGCGCCTCCGCGCGATAACCTGCTTTTTGCCCTGCGCCTCTCCGTGTACCCTCTGTGTCACTCCCAACGACAATAGTAGGCAATTCGTTGAATACCCTCCGTAATTTCTGCCTCGTTCAAACCGCTAAAACTTAATAGCACCGTTGCCGGAGCCGGGTTTTGCAGGTGATAGGAACGGCCGGGGTAAATGCCTACCCCCACTTCGGCGGCGGCTTGCACCAGGCGGGTTTCGTCGCAGCCTGGGGGCAGGTAGAGCATGACATGTAAACCGGCGGCGGTAGCCACATAATGAACGGCCGAAGGCAGATAATCCCGAATGTTTTGCACCAACCGTTCCCACCGATGCCCATACTCCTGCCGCAAATGGCGCAAATGTCGCTCAAAATGCCCTTCGGTGATGAAATCCGCAACGGCCGTTTGTGTTAAAGTTGGTGCCCCCCGGTCTACCAACCCCTTCGCCCGCAAAAACGGCTCCACCAAACCAGGCGGCAACACCACATAAGCCAGGCGCAGAGCCGGAAACAACACCTTTGAAAAAGTCCCCAGATAAATCACCCGCCCATCCTCATCCAACCCCTGCAAAGCGGCTAACGGCCGTCCATCATACCGCAATTCCCCATCATAATCATCCTCCAGAATCAACGCCCCCTGCTGCCGCGCCCAGGCCAGCAAAGCCAGCCGTCGGCCTAAAGACATGGTGCCACCACGAGGAAACTGGTTACACGGCGTAACAAAAACAAGTTTGGCGCGGCAATCGGCCGGAATCTGCTCCACCGGGAACCCCTCATCATCCGCAGGCAGCGGGCGCAAATTAGCCCCATACACCTTAAACAGGTCAAACGCATCCACATACCCTGGTGATTCTACCAGCACCTCATCCCCTTTGGACAGCCAGAGGCGGGCAATGAGGTCTAACGCCTGTTGTACCCCGCTGACAATAACCACCTGCTCCCAGGAGCAACGCACCCCGCGCTGCCGCGCCAGATAACTGGCTAGGGCCTGGCGCAACGATTCATAACCAGCCACCGAGCCATAACGAGACAACATAAAGTCGTCGGTACTGAGGTAGCGGTCGAGCAGCCGCCGCCAGATAGCATAGGGGAAAATGTGAGGAATGGAACGGCCGAATCCAAAATCAATTTCCAGGTGTGTTTCTGGGCTGTCGGTGGGATGGGCAACGGTTTGGGCCTGCTGCCCCCAGGTGGAAAGCGCAGGGGAGAAGGGAGGGAGAAACGGCCGTTTTTCCGTCAGCGGCAAACTCTCGCACACAAACACCCCGGCCCCACGCCGCCGCACCACATACCCCTCAGCCGCCAACTGTTCATACGCCTGCGTCACCGTAATCCGCGCCACATGGCACTGCTGCGCCAGTTCGCGGCTGGCAGGCAAACGGCTCCCCGGCGGCACTTCCCCGGTCAATATCCAATCACGAATTTGCTGGTATAACTGCAAATAAAGCGGGACAGGGCTGGTGGGATGGAGGGAGACATTCATAATAGGGTTTATCGGAAATAAGGTTTCTCCCTGCACGACATAAAGTTAATCCTGATAATGTTCAGTTTAT
>CAZPEJ010000340.1:0-5867 GCA_964585465.1 uncultured Ardenticatenaceae bacterium | reverse complement strand
GTTGCTATGGGTGCCCTGATGTTGATTGCTCTCGGCCTCATCGCCCTGTCTGAACCAGATTGGGGGCGGGTGGTAATCGCCTTGTTTGGCAGCATCGTGGTGGCGGCACTGGTGACGCTCCTCTTTGCCCAGTTGGCCGAGGCAGCTGGCGGTGGGCGGTATTTACGCTGGTTTTTGAATACCACCTTGCTGGCTGTGATTCGTGCCTTTTTGCAGTTAATCTTCTGCTCCATGGCCGCCTATGCGTTTGCCCGGCTCAACTTCCCTGGCAAAACCTTCATCTTTGGTTTCATGTTGGCCTCCATGACCTTGCCAGGAGCCGTTACACTGATCCCTGGTTACATTGTGATTGCCCGGCTGGAGTGGGTGAATAAGTTTTTTGCCCTGGTGTTCCCCAGTATTGTGGTGCCGTTTGGTATCTTTTTGCTCACCCAGTTCCTCAAGGCAGTGCCGCGTGACCTGGAGGAAGCAGCCATGATGGACGGGGCTTCTTATTTCCAGATTTACAAGGATGTGATTTTGCCCCTGGCGCGGCCTGCTCTGTTGACGCTGTTCATTTTGCAGTTTCAGGGGATGTGGAATGATTATTTGAACCCCTTGCTGTATTTGAGAACGGCCGATATGTGGGTGTTAAATGTGGCTTTGCAGGTGTTCCAACAAAACTTTAAGGCAGAATGGAATCTGGTGCTGGTGGGGGCAATGGTAAACGCCATTCCGGTGTTGATTCTATTCTTCTTCTTTAGCCGTTATTACATTGAAGGGGTGAGTTATGCCGGGGTGAAGGGGTGATATGCGGTGATTAGAGATTGGAGATTGGTAAATTTCTAATCTCCAATCTCCCAAACCAACAACAGGCAAATCTGCTGTTATAAGGAAAGTTTACCAATATGATCCAACCCTTTTCCCTGTTGTGGCGGGCTTCCCGAATTTGGTGGCGGGAGTGGGTGGGAATGGTGTTTCTCAACATCCTCTGGGTGTTGTTGCAAATTCCCATCGTCACCGGGCCACCCGCAACGGCCGTTCTCTATGCCATCAGCCAAAAGGCGCATGATGAGGAGTTGTGGGAGCTACAGGAGTTGTGGCCGATGTTGCGCCACTACTTCTGGCCTGCCTGGAAATGGGCCATCCCTAACTTGTTGGTGGGGGTAGCTCTCCTGGGTAACTTTTACCAGTATCAGGCGGCAACAGGCAATAGTTGGGTGGTGCTGCGACTGGTGTGGGGGGTGGTTGCGGTGGTGTGGTTTATGCTCAACCTGTTTTACTGGCCTTTTTACCTGGCCCAAAACGACCAATCACTCACCACGACGTATGCCAATAGCGGCCGTTTTTTGCTGCTTAACCCCTGGTCTTCCCTGTTTCTGGCCCTCTGTTGTGCGCTGGTTCTTTACCTGAGTGCCAGAATGACGATTCCCTTGATGGTTGGGGTGGCTTGTTGGGTGGTGTTGGTGAGTATAACGGCCGTTCAGGAGGGTCTGAGGCAGAAAAATAAAGGGTAATCCGTTATCTTTTGATTTCTGCTTCACGAAAACCCAAAGCCGCCAGGCGAATGCACATATCACCCAAAGGGCTGGCTGGGTCGGGCAGGAGAAGGGTGTGGGAGAAAACGGGGTAAATCACTTCCCAGTGTGATTGGACGACCATTTGTTGATAACGGCCGTAAAAATGCGCCACACTGCCATACAGCTCTGTTTTAGACGTTTTTGCTTTTAACAGATGATAAGGTGTGATCACGACCGGTAACTCTACCGAGCGTAAATGTACATTTGCCAATGCCAGTTTGAGGTCATGGGCCAGTAGATGAAGCCGATGTTGGAACCACCCACCTTCGGCCGGGCCATCGGCCGTCCATCGTTCGGCCGTCAGGAGCAATGGAGATAAAGATTTTAAGACTGTTTCCATTTCTACCAGCAAAAATTTAAGCAACTGGTTTTCCGGCGTATTTTCGCGTCGGTGGGGCGGGCGGCACACAAATAACCCTGGGTTGTGTTCTGTCTGGTAACGCACTTTATACGTGGTGGGCCAATCCACCTTGCCATGAATTTCCCCCTGATACACCACCCGTTCCCGTTCGGTGGTGCGGCTCAACTGGCGTAAGAGTCGGGGTAATACCTGCCCCACCCACAACCCCACATCTTGTGACTCTCGTGTGTCGGCAAAAAAATAAGCCGCACAGAAATTACGCCGCCAGGTGTCATTCTGAGCAAATAGTTGCGGCGGTGATTCAGGAAAACCCCGAACACCTTGTAACAAATACGCCAGAAATTTCGCCCGCCCCGATTCAGAACTCATAACACTCTAGTATACTGCCTCTTTAGGATTTAACCGTAAACGGCGCGAAGTACGCAAAAAAACCTTTGGGTCTTTCGGGTTTTGTGAGGTTTGCCGTGAAACGTAAAACATGACCAGAAAAATTTCACGTTTCACGTTTCACGTTTTACGTTTCACGTTTCATTGGTTATCAACCCCCTGAGTTCCCAAAGAACCTGTATTTTTTGTGTACTTTGCGGTGAATAATTACCAAAAAGAAACCATTGATTTATTGATTTACCACCGTGAATGGATACAATGATAATTAAATTTTTGCAGCCGTAACAAGGCAGCTTGTTACAACATATGGAGGAAAATGAACAGTTTTTGTAAACGCACAATTTTTCGTCATTTACCCACCATCTTTTTGTTGCTGGGGTTGATAAGCTGTGGTGGAGAAACGGCCGAAACCAATACCAGCGACATAGAAACGGCCGAAGAACCTCCGCCATCTGGCGAAACTGCCCCCGAAGAAGCCGCCCCCGATGAACCAATCGTCATCCTGGAGTGGAGCGGCAACGATGCCCTCGAATACCCCCAATTTTTTGTCCCCTTTACCGATAAATACGGCGAACAACTTGATGAAGTCGTCAGCTACAGCTTTTTTGCCGAAGACGCAGAAGCCCTGGCTAAAATGCAATCTGGCTTCCATGCCGACATCGTTCACCCCTGCAACTCCTGGTGGCAGTTGTATGTAGATGAAGGTCTGGTACAACCCATAGATACCTCCCGCCTCAGCAACTGGTCAGGTGTCCAACCAGATTTTGCCCAAATGGGCCAGTTTAACGGCCAACAATACTTTATCCCCTGGGAATGGGGGTATGAATCTATGCTGGTTCGCACCGATCTGGTGGCCGAAGTGCCCGATTCCTGGGCCGACCTGTGGGACGAACAGTATGCCGGGCATGTGGTTTTATGGGATTCTGGCGAATCCAACTACGCCATGACCGCCCTGTCCCTGGGGCTTGATCCCTGGAACACCACTCCGGCTGATGACGAACTGATTAAACAAAAGTTATTAGAACTCAAACCGAACCTGCTCACCTACTGGGCCGATTACACCGAAGCCTATGAACTGCCCACCGGCGAAGATGCCTGGATCATCGTCAACGCCTGGCAAGATGCTTACGCCTTCGTGCAATCCGAGGGGTATGAAGTGGCCTACATTCAACCCCAGGAAAAACGGCTGGCCTGGGTGTGTGGGTTTGGCATTGGCACCAATGCCACAAACCTGGACGTGATCTATGAATACCTCGATGCCGCCCTGGACACTCAATCTATGGCAAACTTCTCCAACGAGTATTGGTACGGAGCCTCCAATTTGAATGCCTTGCCTTTGATTGATGAGTTTGTGGTGGATTTTATGGAGCTAGATCAGGCAGATACTTTGTTGCAACGGACGGTGTTTTACCAACCCCTGACCAACGAACAACGGCAAACACGGGTAGATTTGTGGGGTGATGTGAAGGCTGCACCCTAGGATTTGTCCAGAAATGAGTTCGTAGTAACAACTTTAGTCGTCCAAACCGCTAAAGCGGTTACTACGAACAAAAACCGATAGTTATTTTTAGACGCTCACAAAATAACACCTCCCAAAAATAACGTCTCATGGTAGAAAATCGTAGCCGTGTTTTGATTCTGATGACCCCTTCCGTTCTGTTTTTGGGGTTGCTTTTCCTGTTGCCGCTGGGGGTAATGGCTCTGTTCTCTTTCCGGGCAGGCAGTTTTGGGGCAGAACGAGAAATTTTTACGCTGGTGCATTACCAGCAGTTTTTGGCAGATACCACCATGCAGCGGCTTTTGTGGCGGTCGGTGGTGTTGTCTATCTGGGTGTCGTTTTATACCGTTGTTTTGGCTTATCCCATTGCCTATTTTCTGGCTTTTCAGGCTGGGGAGATGAAGTTTACTTATTTGAGTATTCTGGTGGTGCCTGCCTGGGTGAGTTATTTGCTGCGGGTGTTATCGTGGAAGGTGATTCTTGGTTCCAATGGGGTGTTAGCTTCTTTGTTAGAGCTGGTTGGCATTAACATTGAGTCGTCGCTGCTGCTGTATAGCTCGAATGCGGTGGTGGTGACGCTGGTGTATGTGTGGATTCCTTTTGTGGCTTTACCCATTTTTGCGGCGTTGGAGCGGATTGACAAAAGTTTGCTAGAAGCAGCGGCCGATTTGGGGTGTAGTCGCTGGGAAGCCTTTTTACGTGTTACGTTGCCCTTAAGTTTACCCGGTGTGATTGCCGGGTTTTTATTTGTTTTTATTCCGACGGTGGGGGAGTATGTCACTCCAGCAATGGTGGGGGGGCCAAGTGGTGTGATGTTTGGCAATATCATTCTGGATCAGTTCTTGCGGGCATTGAACTGGCCGATGGGGGCGTTGATGAGTTTGGTGATGTTGGTGGTGGTTTTGCTGCCGTTGGCGATTTTCGGCCGTTTTATTCGTTTATCTGATCTGGCTGGGGTGTAAGTGAATCAACAACGTTGGTTTTCGCCTGGTTCCATTTACTATTGGTTTTTTGTGGTGGCCCTGTATGTGCCGGTGCTGCTGCTGCTGGTCTTTTCTTTCAACGATTCCCAATCATTACGTTTTCCCCTAGAAGGGTTTACCATGCGCTGGTATAACGACTTGTGGGAGGCGGGTGAACTACTCAATTCATTAAAAAACAGTGTCATTGTGGGGGTGTTTTCTTCGGTGGTGGCGGTTGTTTTTGGCACGATGGCGGGCATTGCCATTGTGCGGTTCGATTTTCCGGGCAAAAGCGCGTTTTTGGCTTTGTCTGCGCTGCCCCTGGTCATTCCGTCGGTGGTGGTGGGCGTGGCTCTGCTCATTTTGTTCCGGCAGATGGCTGATGTGGAGTTGAGTTTGTGGACGGTGGGATTGGGGCATGTGGTGATCAACATCCCAACGGTGATGATGATGGTGGCGGCACGACTGGCGGGTTTTCCCGAAAATTTGGAAGAAGCGGCGATGGATTTGGGCAGCAGCTATTGGGGGGCGCAGTTGCGGGTGACATTGCCCATCTGTGTACCGGCGTTGGTAGCAGCTTTTTTGACCGCATTTACTACATCTTTTGATGAATACGCGATGAGCGTGTTTATTGTAGGTACAGAAACAACGTTGCCTATTTACATGTATTCCCAATTGCGCTTTCCCCGGCGGTTGCCAGTGATGGTGGCGTTGGGGGCGTTAATTATGGTGTTGTCTATTGTGACGATTTTTGTGGCCGAGCGTTTGCGGCGGAGTGGGCAGGGTGAAGGTGAGTGATATAACGGTTGAATTACAAGATTTGCAGAAGGTTTTTGTGGCGCGGCGAGGGGTGAAGGCAGCAACGGCCGTTTCCCATATGAACTTAAAAATTCGTCAGGCTGAGTTTTTTACGCTGTTAGGTTCTAGCGGCTGTGGCAAAACCACCACCCTGCGAATGATTGCCGGGTTTGAGCAACCCACCAGCGGCCAGATTTTAATCCAGGGCAAACCGATGCAAGAGGTTCCTCCCAACCGCCGCCCAGTGAATACGGTCTTCCAAAATTACGCCCTGTTTCCTCACCTGACGGTTAAACAAAATG
>CAZPEJ010000339.1:3878-5883 GCA_964585465.1 uncultured Ardenticatenaceae bacterium | reverse complement strand
AGGCAATCAGTAACAGGAGGATAATCAAAAAGGATAACATGCCGTACAGAGATTGCGGATTCAATAACCTAAAAGAGATTGGAGATTGGAGATTAGTTCAATCTCCAATCTCTAATCTCAAAGAAGCTATTCGTTTATGCCCTTTGTGAATATACAAACTCACAACTGATAAATTTCCCGGTATTTTGTGGTGACATACCGCATGAAGGGGGCATGGCTGAGTGGTTTACCGGTGGCTCGCACAATCAAGTCGCTGGGTGAGTATTTTCGGCCGTGTCGGTGGATATTTTCGCGTAACCACAAGAGTAGAGCATTGGTTTGGCCTTGATTGAGTTCATTCAGGATGGTGGGGTTTTGCGAAACGGCCGTTTCCCACAGTTGCGCCGCATACAAATTTCCCAGTGCATAGGTGGGGAAATAACCAAAACCAGGGCGTGACCAATGAATATCCTGCAAACACCCCTCTCGATCATTGGGTGGCACTACTCCCAACAACTCCTGCATTTTGTCATTCCAGGCAGTGGGTAAATCCGCCGCCTGCAAATCCCCATTTAACATCGCCTGTTCCAGCTCAAAACGTAAAATAATGTGGAAGTTGTAGGTCAACTCATCCGCTTCGACACGAATAAAAGAGGGTTGCACCTTGTTGATGGCGCGGTAAAACTGTTCGGCGGTATAAGTTCCCAACTGGTTGGGGAAGGTGGATTGTAGGGTGGGATAGTGGGTTTGCCAGAACCCCCGGCTGCGCCCAACAATGTTTTCTATCATGCGGGATTGGGATTCATGAATGCCCAGGGAAGTGCCGCGCGCTAACGGGGTGCGGGCCAACTCTTCCCCCGTGCCCTGTTCATACATGGCGTGCCCCGACTCGTGTAACACTCCAAAGAGGGAGGGGTTGATAAAGTTGGGGTACCATCGGGTGGTGATGCGGGCATCGTTGCGGCTGAAGCTGGAGGCGAAGGGGTGAACGACGGTGCCCAAATGGCCGCGCTCCAAGTCATAACCAACGGCGGTGGCGATGTAACGGGCAAACTGTTGTTGTTTTTCGATCTCATAAGATTGGTGCAGCAGGTAATCGTCAACGGCCGTTCCCCGTTCAGCAATCGCCTGACGCAGCGGTACCAACTCTTTTTTAACCGCATCAAAAGTGGCCCGCACTTCGGCCGTTTTCATGCCCTCTTCGTACTTGTCCAACAAAGCATCATACTTCTCATCCTCATACCCATAATACTCGGCCATCTCCTGGCATAGTTGAACAACCTGCTCCAACCAGGGGCGGAAGGTGGCAAAGTCGTTTTCGGTGCGGGCTTTGACCCAGGCCTGGTTGGCTTTTCCGGCGATTTCTGTGGAACGGGCCACAAACTCGGTGGGCAATTTACGCGAATCGTCGTAACTCTTTTTCACCACCCGCAACAAACAAGCAGCAAAACTATCGGCCGGGGTGCCATTTAGTTCGGCCGTTGCCCCTTCAATCAATGCCCCTAACTCATCGTTGGTAGAAAGTTGGTGAATGAAACGGCTGAGAGTGGTCATTTGCTGAATACGAGCCGGGGCACCCGCTTTGGGCATGTTCGTTTCCCGATCCCAGGACATCAACCCTAAAGCAGCCCGTAAATCATTTAATTCATATACTTTTTCTAATAAGGCATCGTATTGTGTGGACATGGCTTCTCCAATTATTACCGTATCGTTTGGTGACAGATACGGCATGTTTTTAACAATTATCGTCACCCAGTATCAGAGGCAACAACATTACTTGTGGCAATGGTTCTAACATAAGAAGTTTACACAGAAACCGTTTTTCTCCAAGAAACTCCACCTCTTGTCGCCGCGATTTCCCAACCGCATTCCCATAACCCATTTTGTAGCCGCGATTTCCTAATCGCGCTCCCATAACTGTTTGCTTTCGGTTTGTAGTTCCCACTTTAGCGAATTTGCTGTTAAAGTTATCCCAAAGAATGTGGCCTTATCAAACAGTGGGAGTTCCCCACAACCCGCCCCTGCT
>CAZPEJ010000339.1:0-3778 GCA_964585465.1 uncultured Ardenticatenaceae bacterium | reverse complement strand
CCCAAAGAATGTGGCCTTATCAAACAGTGGGAGTTCCCCACAACCCGCCCCTGCTTTTTTTGCACGGCTTTTTGGGTAGTGGTGAAGATTGGCGGCCGATTGCCGAGCAGCTTGCCGCCGATTTTTACTGCTTGTTGCCCGATCTACCCGGACACGGCCGTTTTGCCCCCCCCCTTCTCCCGGCAACCCCCCTCACCTTCTCTGGGTTAGCAGATGAGCTGATTCGTTGGTTAGACCAGATGCAACTGGCAAAAGTCCACCTGGTCGGGTACTCCATGGGCGGGCGGTTGGGGTTATTTACGGCCGTTCACCACCCCCACCGTTTTGCCTCCCTGGTGTTAGAAGGAGCCAGCCCTGGTTTGAACAGCGAACAGGCACGGCAAGAACGCGCCAGATTGGATGATGAACGGGCCGCCGACCTGTTGGCTTCTGGCATTGAAACCTTTGTCACCCAGTGGTACGAAATGGCTCTGTTTCGCACCCTGAAAAAACAACCCGACCTGTTAACCCGCACCCTGGAAAAGCGGAAACAAAATAACGGCCGTTGGATGGCAAAAATAATTAGCGACCTCAGCCCAGGGCGGCAACTCCCCCTGTGGGACAAACTGGCCCATCTGCACCTACCCGTTTTATTACTGGCTGGAGAACTTGACCCCACTTACTCCCAACTGATTCAGCAAATGCAGCCCTTAATGCCCCAGGCAGCCGCAAAAACAGTGCCCCACAGCGGCCACAACGTTCACCTGGAAAACCCACAACAATTTATCGAACTGGTTGCACCGTTTCTGCGAACAACAATCGAGAAATAGTAAACAGTAAACAGTGAACAGTAAACAGTTCACTGCCCACTGTTCACTTTCCACTGTTCACTGTTCACTTTCCACTGCTCACTGCCTACTGCCCCCTTGTTGCCAATCCAATTTTGCGTTATTGTCGGTGTGTCCAAAACTGGAGACAAAAAAATGACACTTTCCACACCTTTGGCGACTTCGTCTTCAACCTTTTCTATTTTTCGTAACCGCAACTTTACCCTGTTATGGATTGGACAATTGATTAGTGAAATGGGATCAGCCCTCACCGAGATGGCTGCTTTCATTTTTGTTTACCAAAAGACAGGCTCCGCTTTTAATGTGGGGTTGATGATGGTGGCTTCCTCAGCCCCCAGTTTACTGGTGGGGTTAGTGGCTGGCGTATTTGTGGATCGGTACAACCGCAAACGAATCATGATGTTGTCAGATTTTTTGCGGCTGCTGTTCATTTTGGCAATTCCGTTACTGTTACCCTACAACATTGTCTGGCTTTATATATTGATTGCCCTGGCTAAAACAGTTGGGCAGTTTTTTAGCCCGGCTCATGCAGCGGTATTGGCGGAAATCAGTTCCGAGGAGGAGTTGAACCGGGCCAATTCCATGATGGCGGTCAGTTCTTATGGCTCCCAGGTGCTTGGATATGCCGTCGCCGGATTGATAACATCCCGTTACCCCATTGAGTGGGCGTTTTATGGGGATGCGTTGACATTTTTGTTTTCGGCCGTTTTTATTACCCTGGTCAAAGTGCCAACGATAACGGCCGAAAGCAGCACCAACATCGCCTCCATCTGGCAAAACCTGCGCTCAGGCATTCGCGCCATTGACGAAACCCCCATCATTCGCTCCCTCTTCCTCGTTTTTACCCCTGTTTTTATCCTCTTTAGCCTGGCAAATACCATTCGCCTGCCCCTTGTTATCCAGGCCCTGGGGGCCAGCGAGTTTGAGTATAGCCTCATTGAAAGCGTCTCCCTCATTGGCCTGGTCGCTGCCAGTTTGCTCATGGCCCATTTAGGGGATCGCTGGCGCGAAGGGCAATGGCTGGCGGTCAGCTTTCTGGGCGTGGGGCTGGCTGAGACCATTTTTGCGTTGCTGCGTTCCATCCCGGCCGCTTATGGAATTATCCTGTTCAGTGGTTTTATCTACGCCCCGTCGGTGATTGCCAATTTACTCACCATTCAACGCCACGCCCCGCGTGAGGTGCGCGGGCGGGTACTGAGTGCCTTTTTTGTCCTGCGCGATGCCTTGTTTATGGCTGGCATGGCTCTGGCTGGTTTGGCCGATATTTTTGATGTGCGTCTCATTTATCTGGCTGGCGGCGTGGGGGTGTTGCTGATGGGGTTTATCACCCTGGCCATGCCGGGCTTGGGGCAACCAGCAGCCGAGTGGCGGCGAGCCTGGCAACTGCTTCGCACCGCCCCCCATGCCCCTGGGTTGGGGTTGGGACGAGCCATTTCGTTGGCAGAATTCGGCCGTTTATCTGCTCTGTTACCTGTCATTTCTTCCTTACCAGTGGAAAAACAGCGCAAATTACAGGCCAATATGTTAGTTGTGGAGGCAACAGAAGGAACGGCCGTTTTGCGCCGTTACGAAACCAGTGATGCCGCTTACTTCATTTTGGAAGGCCAGGCAGTAGCCGGATGGAACGAAGAAGGGGGGTACAAAGTGTTGGAGGTGTTACGGCCGGGGGATTTTTTTGGGGAAATTGCTGCCCTCACCGGCCTGCCCCGCACCGCCCATGTAATCACAGAACGGCCGTCTGCCCTCGTCAAATTACCCGCCACCGCTCTGCGCGAAATGGCAGCCGACCCGCAGCTAAATCGAGTCCTCATGACCCGCATGACAGAACGAATGATTCGCATGAATCTGTTAGACCTGGCCCACCTGGGGCATTTTGACCAACAAATGCTGCGCGAGCTGCGAACACCTGCGCCTGGTTTCTAAACTGAAATCAAGATGAAACCCGGAGTTTTTGTGTTGAAATTGGCTCACTATTCAGTGTGGCTGAGTTTCGTAAAACTTCTGTTTTCAAACTGAACGCAGTCTAACAACAAATTTACTCCGTCAAAATCCGCGCATCGGCCGTTCGCCACCACACCTGCACCACATCCCCCACCCGAAATGCCCCATACCCCTGCCCGTGAGCGTTTTGCGCCCGCACCACCACCTTTTCGCGGCTGTCCAGCCCCACCACATAACGAGTATCGGTGCCGATATACACCACATCTTGCACCACCCCCGGCAAATGTTCACCCAACGTGGCACCATCTCCATTGGCTGTCAGCACCAGCTTTTCCGGGCGCATGGTCAACATCACGGGCTGCCCAATAGCCATCTCTCCAGGGTGGATTTTGGCCGCCACACGCTGCCCGGCCACTTCCACATACCCCAGGTTATCCCCGTTCAGATTGATAAGTCGGCCGGGTAAAAAGTTCGTTTCGCCGATAAAATCAGCCACAAAACGAGTGGCCGGGTTTTCATACAGCGAAACCGGGTCATCCACCTGGAGCAGTTGCCCCTCGTTCATCACCCCAATTCGGTCAGACATGGTGAGGGCTTCTTCCTGGTCGTGGGTGACATAGATGAAGGTGATACCCAACTGCTGCTGCAAATGTTTTAGCTCTAACTGCATGGTTTTTCGCAGCTTCAAATCAAGTGCCCCCAACGGCTCGTCGAGTAACAAAACGGCCGGTTCGTTGACCAGTGCCCGTGCCAATGCTACCCGTTGTTGTTGCCCACCAGAAAGCTGCGACGGCCGTCTTTCCTCCATACCGCGCAACTGCACCAGGTCGAGAACGGCCGTTACCCGTTTTGCCTGCTCCTGGGCAGGTACCCGTTTCACCTTCAGGCCAAAAGCCACATTTTGTTTAACCGTCAGGTGGGGGAACAGGGCGTAATTTTGGAAGACTGTATTCACCGGGCGGCGGTTGGGAGGAACCTCTTGCATCGGTTTGCCCTGGATTAAAATCTGG
>CAZPEJ010000338.1:0-5899 GCA_964585465.1 uncultured Ardenticatenaceae bacterium | reverse complement strand
TAAAAAATGTTTAAGAAGGTGTTGGTAGCTAACCGGGGCGAAATTGCTCGCCGAATTTTTACCGCCTGCCGCGAATTGGGGGTGCGTTCGGTGGCTATTTATTCCGAGGCGGATGAGGCGGCCTCCTGGAGCCGCATGGCGGATGAACGTTACCCACTCAAGGGGGTGACAGCGGCAGAGAGTTATTTGAACCAGGCAGCGATTTTTCACATTGCGCGGCAGTGTAGGGCGGAGGCGATTCACCCCGGTTACGGTTTTTTGAGTGAAAATGGGGATTTTGCGGCGGCCTGTGCGGCGCAAGGGTTGGTATTTATTGGCCCCAGCCCGGCGGCTATGCGGGCGATGGGGAGCAAGGCGGCGGCGCGGTTGTTGGCGCAGCAGGCCGGGGTGCCGGTGGTGCCGGGGTTGGATGGGTGGGGGTTGAGTGATGCGGAGTTGGAAACGGCCGTTTCTGCCATTGGTTACCCGGTTCTCATCAAAGCCAGCGCAGGGGGTGGGGGTAAAGGAATGCGGGTGGTGTGGTCGGCCGAGGAGTTTGCCGGGGCCATTCAAGCTGCCCGCAGTGAATCCCTGTCTGCTTTTGGCAGTGACCATGTGCTGCTGGAAAAGTATTTTACAGAAATTCACCATGTAGAAATTCAAATTTTGGGGGATGCCTATGGCAATGTGTTACACCTGTTTGAGCGGGAATGTTCGGTGCAACGCCGCCATCAAAAAATTATCGAAGAAAGCCCAGCCCCAGTGATTCAGGATGCCACTTTGCGCCATCGGATGGCGGAATCGGCCGTTTTGCTGGCGCAGGCGGTCAACTATGTGAGTGCGGGCACGATGGAGTTTATTGTGGACGGGTCGGGTAAGTTTTACTTTTTGGAGATGAATACCCGTTTGCAGGTGGAGCATCCGGTTACTGAAGCGGTGACCGGGTTAGACCTGGCAGCCTGGCAAATTCGTATTGCTGCTGGAGAAAGATTGCCTTTTCAGCAATCACAGATTCAGCAACGGGGTCATGCGTTGGAGTGCCGCATTTATGCCGAGGACCCGGCTAACCACTTTTTGCCTTATATTGGCAAAATCAGCTATTACCGCCCGCCGACTGGCCCAGGGGTTCGGGTGGATGATGGGATTGAAACGGGGAGTGAGGTGACACCTTATTATGATCCGATGTTGGCAAAGGTGATTACCTGGGGGTATGACCGACCGGAGGCGATTCGGAAGATGGTGCGAGCGTTGCAGGAAACGGCCGTTTTGGGGGTGACGACGAATATCCCGTATTTGTTAGATATTTTGCAAGAGCCAAATTTCCGTGCCGGGCACACCAGTACCAGTTATTTGAGCCAGCATATGGCAAATTGGCAACCGGCAGCCGTGTGGCATGAAACGGAGTGGGCAGTGGCAGCGGTGTGGGAGGTGTTGCAGGGTGGAGGGAGGAAACAGGCAGGGGAAACGGCCGTTCACCCCACCGCCCCCACTCAGTATGATCCCTGGGGAGAAACGACTGCCTGGCGCAATGTGTAGTTACACCGGTATCAAGGTGTTTTCATAAACAGCCTGCGTCAACAGCGAAGTTAGTTCCTTCGTGTTAAAGGGTTTTCCAATGCAGGCATAAGCCCCCATCTGTTCAGCTTTTTGCAACCAGGCCTGTTTGCTGCACCCGGTAATAATAAGCACAGGAATGGCGGCTACTTCTGGTTTTTCGGCGCGCTGTGCCAGAAAATCCAGGCCGGTAATTCCGGGCAACATCAAATCACAACAGATGACATCAGGAAGTGGTTCGTAGGTCAGGAGTTCCCAGGCATCTGGGATGCTTAAAGCGGATTTCACCTGAAAACCATCCATTTCCAACAAAAGTGCCATCATTTCCACGGTCAATGGTTCGTCGTCAATGACCAAAACTCGTAAAGCCATCACTACTCTCCTTGTTTCACGCCAAATGGGTTCATAAAAACCTGCTGTTCATGGTACAGATTTTTTGTTTGGGGTGAATAGGGCAAGGGTACTGATATGACCAAAGGGTTAGGAGGGTAGTCTGTTTCCCGTTTCTTGTTTCACGTTTCACGGGTAAGTTACCTGGTTTAATGGATTGTCACCTAACCGAACGGCCGATAGCGGTGGCAATGTGGCTGATTTCTTGAACAAACTGAGGAAATTGTTCCAGGGGGAGGGATTGTTCACCATCAGATAGGGCTTCGGCCGGGTTGGGGTGGATTTCTACTAGCAGCCCATCAGCCCCGGCCGCCACAGCCGCCCGCGCCGCCAGCAATACCAGATCTGCCCGTCCCGTTGCATGGCTGGGGTCTGCTATCACCGGAAACGGAGACATTTGTTTTGCCAGGGCCATCCCATTGATGTCCAACGTGTTGCGGGTGGCGGTTTCAAAGGTGCGAATCCCGCGCTCGCAGAGAATGATTTTATGATTTCCCCGGCTGGTAATATGTTCGGCCGCTTTGAGCCACTCATCAATGGTTGACATAAAACCACGCTTTAATAACACCGGCTTTTCAAGTTCTCCCACAGCCCACAACAACGGGTAATGTTGCATATTGCGGCTGCCTACCTGGATAATATCTGCGTAACGGGCTACCAGGGGCACGTTTTCGACGGCTAAGGCCTCAGTAACGACCAGCAACCCAAACTCGTCGGCAATATCGCGCAGAATTTCCAGCCCTTCCTGCCCCAACCCTTGAAAGCTGTAGGGAGAGGTGCGGGGTTTGAAGGCCCCGCCCCGCAAGATGCGACCACCCATTTTGACCACTGATTCGGCCGTTGCCCGCGTTTGGGCATAACTCTCTACAGAGCATGGCCCGGCCATCAAAACTACCTGTTCTCCCCCTATCACCACGCCATCACCCACAACAACGGGTGTTGTGGCGGATAAAGTGGGGTGGGTATTATTTTTTGTCATTTGTGTTAAATCCGTTAAATGTTGTTTCATGGTGTGCATGACAACCCAAACGCCTGTGATGGTTTGGGTGTTGTTTTTAAGTTTCAAAATAATTTGAACGCTCTGAATAGTATAACATGGCAATCTGAAACAATAAATAGGGTGGAGGATTTGTTAAGGAAAAGTGTGACAACACCAGCCGAAAAATGGTTGTCATTGTGGGATTTTCACTCCTATAATGGAGGCATCCTTAACCCTGACGATATAAAGGAGTTTCCGTGAGTGACATTCGTTTTGATACTTATTACCGCTATGAAACAATCACCGATTTTTTGCAACAGTGGGCGGCGCAATACCCACACCTGTGCCGGATGGAAAGTATTGGCAAGAGTTACGAGGGGCGTGACATCTGGCTGATGACAGTTACCCATCTTGCGACTGGCCCAGATACAGAAAAACCTGCTTATTGGGTAGATGGGAATATCCACGCTACCGAAGTTTCGGCTTCTACTGCTTCGCTTTATTTAATTCATAAATTGCTGACGCAGTATGGGCAGGATGACAAAGTGACCCATGCCCTAAATAGCCGGGTTTTTTATGTGGTGCCGCGCTTAAACCCGGATGGGGCGGAGTGGGCGTTGGCAGATAAACCCCGTTTTATCCGCAGTAGTACCAAACCTTACCCACGCACGGATCCGTTGGATGGGTTGCATGAGGAGGATATAGACGGAGACGGCCGTATTTTGCAAATGCGCCTCAAAGACCCCAACGGGGCCTGGAAACCTCACCCTGATGATCCCCGTTTGTTAATTCCCCGCAACCCGGACGAGCCGCCGGGGGGTGATTTTTACCGTTTGTTGTCGGAAGGGCTTATTCGCAACTACGACGGCGCACTGATTCCGGCTGCCCCACCCTTGCAAGGGCTTGACCTGAATCGGCAATTCCCTGTTTTTTGGGAGCCAAAAGAGTATGGTGCGGGGGATTATCCCGGCAGCGAACCAGAAACAGCGGCTGCGATGCGTTTTGTCACTAGCCACCCCAACATTACCGGCAGCATCAGCTTTCACACCTTTAGTGGGGTTCACCTGCGCCCGCCCACCAAAGGCAACGACGAAACCCTGCCGACTTCTGATTTACATACCTACAAAAAAATAGGCAACAAAGGGAAAGAGCTTACAGGTTATCCGGCTATTTCTGTGTTTCACGATTTTAAGTATGACCCGAAGGAGTTTATTAAGGGGACTTTTGACGATTGGATGTATGAATATCTGGGTGTTTATGCCTGGACAACAGAAATTTGGAGCGTGCAACGGCAGGCGGGGATTACGGATTACAAATATATTGATTGGTTCCGCGAACACCCGGTGGAAGATGATTTGAAAATTATGAAGTGGAACGATGAGGTGTTGGAGGGCAAGGGGTTTGTCGCCTGGTACCCCTATGAACACCCGCAGCTTGGCCCGGTGGAGTTGGGAGGGTGGGACTTTTTTGTCACCTGGCGCAACCCGCCCTTAAAGCTGCTGGAAAAGGAGATTGCGCCGTTGGCTGATTTTGCCATTTACTGTGCCAATATCTCTCCTAAACTGGAGTTGCACCAGGTGGAGGTGAAAAGTCATGGAGAGATGCACTCGATTCGGCTGGTGGTGCAGAATACCGGGTGGCTGCCAACCAATATCAGCCGCAAGGCGTTGGATATGCAGGTGGTACGGGAGTTGGAAGTGGATTTGACGTTGCCAGAAGGGGCTTCGCTGGTTTCTGGGAAGTTAAAAACGATGTGTAAACAGCTGGCTGGGCGGGATCAACATTCGACGGCGGCGATGTGGGGCTGGGACGGGACAGACGATAGGGCCAAGGTAGAATGGGTGGTGCGGGCGGCGGCCGGGAGCGAGGTGCAGATAACGGCCGTTCATCCCCGTGCTGGTGTGGTGCGAACCAGTGTAAAGTTGGGATAGGTGTCAGTAAGGAACCGGGTTTTTCTGAAAAACCCGGTTCCAAACGATCTTATCGAATGGGTAGTTATGTTCTGCCACCGACTGAAATTGTCCCAGTGGAGGGATTAAGTCGTTGGAAAAACGCCTGCTCTCTTAAAACATCTGGGGATTCGGGAACTGACGGTACAAGAACGGCCTGAATATCGGCCGATTCTAATCGCCCCCAAATATCTGTACTGATGGTATAAAGTTGTGCCTTTACACGGTTGGGCGCGTTTTGGGTATTTAGCGGCGGGCCTTCGCGGTATAACCCTTGTAAGATAATTCCTCCCTGTTCATTTCGCCCTACACAAGACCATTGAATATGACTGGTGTCACCGCCAATTTCCAAAGCGTGTTTTGCTTCCCACACCACCACTCGTGTCATATTTGCCAGGCTGTGAAAAATAGGGTGTGGTAACTGGGACGAAACACGCCCGACGTAAGTGTGAACCGCCACAAACCCTGTTGTTAGCGAAATAATGCAAGCCAAAAAAACGTAGATATACCATAAACCAACAAATTCCAGACGTGTTTGTGTCGGATCGGGAATTTCTTTTTCGCTCAAATAAGTTTCAAAGGTGTTTAGGTCATTATCAACCCACTCGTTCACCGCCACATTTTTGCTTTTTTGTACGAGGCTGCGAACTTGTTTAAGTGTTTCCTGGAGCCGGAGCGACAGCTCTCCCGAAGGGTTTTCATCGTCGGTTGTGAGCTGTTTTTTGAGCATATCCAACGTATTTGCCAGGCTGCTATTACAAACTACCTCTCTTGATAAGGGTGTTGGGGCGGGGGTGGATGCTGGTGTTGGTGGAGGAGTCGGTGTTGGTTCGTTTGACTTATCACATGCTTCTGTATCGAACTCCTGCAAAGCGGTAATGCTGCTGACGGCGTTTGTGACCAGTTCATCTTTGCAGTTTAGATCGTCCAGGTTTTGCAGGGCTTGAATATCATCAATCGCTTTTTGTAATAATCGTTCGCGCTTGGGAGTTGTTTTGGCCTCCTCTAACTGGTTTTGTAATTTGGTCAGGGCAGCCGTAACGGCCGT
>CAZPEJ010000337.1:0-5904 GCA_964585465.1 uncultured Ardenticatenaceae bacterium | reverse complement strand
GGTTTGGTAGCCGTCGGTTTCAACCGATGGCGATTCCCAAATTGGGAATTGCTGAAAAATCAGGGTTTTTCTTGCAGAAACACGACTGCTTCATCCATCGTATCAAACAGGTACAACTTGCGCCCTACTTTTGAAAAGATGTTGAGGAATATCTCAGCAATCCCCGTTGCCCCCACCACCACTTTGTTCCCAGCATTCGGGTGATTCGCGGCTGGCAACGATTTGATGCGTGGAATACTGCTAAGAAAGTTTTGTGGTGCCCCAATGGATTCCCGTAAATCAATAATGGTATGTACCACAAACCCGGCCTCCTGGATGAATTGGCCCTCCTGGATGGTTACATCCAATACTTCATCCATTGTTACGTTCCCCACAATGTTCATGTAGAGGACATTTTTTAGTTCTGGGTGCCAGTTGACAGTTGCAGACATAATGGAATTTTAACACATCTTGCTGGGAATTTTTGAACTTCCACTCAGTTGAATAGAAGTTTATCTGTAAAACGTGAAAGGTGAAACGTGATATTTGTCACGTTTTATATCTCATTCCCAAATGAGGCGCAGGTAGGGTTCGATGCCCCGTTCGGGTTGCCAGTTTTGTGGGTAGCCAAGTGAGACTTCCTCGAAACGTACCCCATCCCGTTCATGGGTGCCACGAATGTGTAGATGACCATAAACAACGGCCGTTACTGCAAACCGTCTGTGCCACTCTTCTGTTAATTTACTACCACACCAGAGAGAAAACCTGGGAATCCAACGTAACGTGACCAAATCCTGGCGCAAGACAAAATGGTTGACCAGGATAACAGACTCCCCCGCCAATTCTCCCAGCCGACGCTCTGTATAGCGACAACGAGCCGCACACCAGGCGGCGCGTGAAGGGAAAGGGTCAGGATGTAACACCACTTCATCTGTACACACTACCCCGGTCTCTTCTGCCCAGGCAATGGCCTGCTCATAGGCCACATGTTCAGGGCGAAAGCTATAGTCGTATAAAGTAAAGGTTGGGGCAATAAACGGGCCGCCCGGCCAGCGCACAAAGGGGTCTTCTGGAGTGAGGACATTCAAGGAACGGCAAATGGCTACCAAACGATTGTATCTTGCCATGCCGCGCAAACCTATAGGGTCTGAGGGTAATGTCCACAAATCATGATTGCCTGGTGTCCAGAAGACACGGGCAAAACGGCCAGCTAACAAAGCCATTGCCAACTGGAAACGCCGTTCATTTTCACACACGTCCCCCGCCACGATGAGCCAATCGTGCGGATGGGCTGGCAGGTGGAGCAAGGCTTCCCAGTTGGTGGCATGGTTAAGGTGCAAATCGCTAATGGCCAGGAGTTTCATACCGACAGGATGATACCGGATTGGAAAGGGGGTTGCAATTCAAGGGTAACGGGTAACGGAATCTTGCCAGCACTTGGCATATTTGCCCACCAGAGGTAAACTACTCAGTAGCTTTGGGAAAAACTCCCTGGTCTTTTTAAGAAAAATTGTCATAACGTTACCACTAGAACCTGGCAATTCTATTTGATGATAACTAACTGTTCTACTGGTAAAATCTCCTGAAAAGGGGGTGAGAGAAAACTGCCTAAGGTAAATTTACGTTCAAACGAAACGCAGGAACAACTGTTGCGCCGCTTCAACAAAGAAGTCGTCAAAAGCAAAGTATTGGCCGATGTCCGCCGCAAACGTTGGTTTGTATCTAAGAGTGAGTTAGACCGCATTGAGCGCAAAAAGGCCACCCGTCGTGCAAAACGGGCACAAAAACAACGGGAATAAATCAGTTGTTTTCTGTTTTTTGCTTGCAAAACCCCAGGTGAAAGCCTGGGGTTTTTTATTTTCTGCTGCTCTGGAGACATGTCGTGTTGTAAGGCTAACCCGCTCAGACGAGTGGAGATTGAACCATGATATGTGGGGAATCGTTACATTCATCATAACAGGTTGCTCCCCCTTTGTGGTATAATAGGGGCATATCCTGATGGAAAGAGGAGTTGGTTTTTCCGGTCACTATACTCCAATTTCTTCATAGGGGGCCTAAAATGAACACCTATTTCAAATGCTTTTTGCGGGTGTTCGCTTTAACCGTTGCAACTTTTTTGCTATTTTTCGCTGTTTTTCTGGCATTTGCCAACCAATATGATGCTGCAACGCTGCAAACGGCCGATCCGAACACCCCCTTCCTACCATCTTCTGGCAGTACCACCTTTTTGCCACTTATCCGCAAAGATTACCCACTTCCTACCATTCACTACTTCCAGGCTGATGTCACCCTGGCAGACCCAGGAGATACCATTCTCTTGGAGTGGAGTACCAGCGATGCTATCACTGTTACTGTTTATCACTTGTTGCCAACGGGCCAACTGGGCGAATTTTGGAATGTACCTGTCACGGGCACTTTGCCCTACACTATTAGCGAAAGTGCCCGCAACCACACCGACTTTATGCTTTTTGCCAGCAACCCGGCCGCCCAATGGACAAGTGCCTCCCTTTCGATTTCACTCACCTGCCCGGATGTGTGGTTCTTTTCCCCGGCCCCAGACATTTGCCCGGCCGCCCCGGCCCTGGTTTCTGCGGGAGCCGAGCAACCTTTTGAGCATGGGGTGATGTTGTGGTCACAGGCTCAGGATTTGATTTATGTGTTATTTGATGACACGTCTTATCCGAAATGGAGTGCTTTCCAGGATGAATGGGATGAGGGAGAGCCGATTGATGACCCGTCTATCATTCCACCGCCTGGTTATTATCAGCCGTTGCGGGGGTTTGGTCTGGTGTGGCGCGAGCAACCAGGTGTGCGGGATCGGTTGGGTTGGGCGATAGAACCAGAAAGTGCCTATGAAACGGCCGTTCAATACACCTCCTACGCCCGCTACAACGACACCTTTATTCGGGCTGCCGATGGCAATGTGTGGTGGTTAGAACCGGAACACAGCGGCTGGAGCAAGTTGATAGTGGATTTACCGTGAGTGTCGTTTCTATATACAGAAGGCCATCAATTGACATTGTTAAAGTGAGATTAGAGATTAGAGATTGAACCAATCTCCAATCTCTAATCTCCCAAAAAATGTTACCTTGATGCCTGTGCTAGTATCTGTACCATAAGATTTACCTGGAAACGGCCGTCATAATGCCCCAGGTGAGTAACCCCACTGCGATACGGAAAATGAGCGGTGCGTTCTCAAAAGCATAGGGCAGGTTAAACTGTTTCATGATAATTTGTAATATCCCGCCCAACACGGCCCCCATAAACACCCCAAACAAAGCACCACGCAAAACTTTGTCAGGAACGGCCGATAACAGGCCAATAATCACCCCCACCAGAAATGCTAACAACACTCGCCCGGTGCCAACATAAATTTGTTCCCCCACCACCCCGCTTAAACCCCCTTGAAACGCCCCCAAAATAGACCCTAGACTGGTGCCCGTTACCACAGAAATGCGTGATAGCTCAAAAATCGCCATGCCCAGAGCCAACAAAATACCCACCAACAACCCCCGACTTAGCGTGTCGGGGGCTTGCACAACAGGCACCACAATGGCTCCCGTCAATGCCCCCGCCAAAAAACCAGCCAACGCCCCAGTCAACAAAAATTGTATAAGTAACTCGCTATTCATCTATCACCTCCAAGTAACGGTACAATCCTGGAGACATGCGCTGTTTTTGACATCATTCTACCCAGGCGACGAAGGAACGTGGATTAAATAAGCTATAAGAGATTGGAGATTGGAGATTGAACCCATTGTTAATCCCCAATCTCAGTTTTGTAAGTTGTTTAATTTTCATTCCTAAACATTAAAACATTGCATGTCTGAACAGATATGCTTCCATTATAAAAAACCTGTGCAAATTCGCCCATTACTTTCTTTCATGATAAAAACGGGCATAACGATTTACCGCAAAGGTGCAAAGAAAAGAGAAAAACTTTGTGTTTTTTGCCTGTTTTGCGGTTAAATCCCAGAGAGGTTGAACAGTTACAAACAGACATTGATTTGTGATAACCATTCAAATAGGTGAGGTATTTCTATGCAGATTGTGGAATGTGTCCCAAATTTTAGTAACGGCCGTGATCCAGACGTGTACAATGGCATTGCTGACGTGATTCGAGGCGTGCCGGGGGTGCGACTGTTGGATGTGAGTGCAGACCCCGACCACAACCGCACGGTGATTACCTATATGGGAGGGCCAACGGCCGTTGAAGAAGCCGCTTTCCGGGCCATTGCTAAAGCCGCCGAACTAATTAACCTGGATAAACATCGCGGCGAACACCCCCGCCTTGGAGCCACCGATGTTTGCCCATTTATCCCTGTGCGTGGGGTAACAGTTGCGGATTGTGTGCAAATGTCCCACCGATTGGGCAAACGAGTTGGACAGGAGTTGGGCATCGCAGTTTATTTGTATGGGGATGCGGCCACCCGCCCCGAACGAGAAAAGTTGGCCGATATTCGCAAGGGGGAGTATGAACTGTGGAAAACAGAGGTAGCCACCAACCCGGCCCGCAAACCAGACTATGGCCCGGCCGAAGCCAAACCCTGTGGGGCAACGGTGATTGGGGTTCGGCCGTTTCTCATTGCCTATAACCTCTATTTGAACAGTGACAAAGTAGCCATTGCTGAAGAAATCGCCCGGGCCGTGCGGTTTATTAGTGGTGGATTCCGCTATGTGCAGGCCAAAGGTTTTCTGGTAGAAGGGCAGGCACAGGTGAGTATGAACCTGAACCATTATGAAAAAACCCCCATCTACCGCGTACAGGAAGCAGTGAAACGGGAGGCGGCTCGCTATGGCTTGACTGTGACAAAAGCTGAACTGGTCGGGTTGACCCCACAAAAAGCATTGATTGATGTGGCGCAATGGTATTTACAAATTGATGGGTTGCGTGATGAACAAATTTTAGAGAACCAACTGCACAGCGGAACGGCCGATTCCCAATCCAACGAAGAAAAAACATATGGCATTATTCCCGAACCGTTTCTGGCGGCAGTAGCCTCTGGCAGCCCCACACCGGGGGGTGGGGCAGTAGCGGCTCTGGCTGGGGCATTAGCCGCCGCCCTGGCCCAGATGGTGGCGGGGCTGACCATTGGCCGCAAAAAGTATGCCGACGTTTCCGTTGAAGCCAGCGACGTATTGAGCCAGGCCATGACTCTGCGAGAACAGTTGACTCAGGCTATTTCCCAGGATTCGGCCGCTTTTGAACAAGTGATGGCTGTCCAGCGCAACAAGGAACTGGATGAAACGGCCAAAGCCGCAGCCCTGGAAGCCGCCAACATTGGTGCGGGCGAAGTCCCCTTGCGGGTGGCTCGCCTCAGCCGCGATGTTGCTATGCTGGCGCACACCGTCACCCGTATTGGTAATATCAACGCTGCCAGCGACGCAGGCGCGGCCGCCATTCTCTCCCATGCGGCGTTGCAGATTGCGGCTCTCAATGTACGAACCAATGCGGTGAACCTGCAAAACCGTGAATTGGCTCAGTTGTGGACGGCCGAAATTGAAAACCTGGAAGCTGAAGTACGAATTTTGATGGATGAAAGTGTGATGACGGCCGGGCAACGGGGAGGTTTTTAGGGTTGCCCCTGAGCCGTTTGGCAAGTTTGCGACCTGGTCGCAGGCAGTTGTATGGGTTTGTTTCGCTGGTAATGCTCCTGGGATGTTTGGTTGCCTGTCAAAACAGCCCGCAAGTTGCCAGTTCCCTGAAAACGGCCGTTCCCACAACAACCGCCACTCAAACGGCCGTTCCCACCCAAACGGCCGTTTTTTTGCCCTCCTTTGCCCTCATCAGCCCAGCCACCCTGCGAAAAGAAGACCCCGGCATTCAACTCTCCGCCCCCCCCCCCCGGCCCCCCCCCGGGGCCGCGGCCGGGGGGGGGGGGGCGCGGGGGGGGGGGGGGGGGGGGGGGGGGGGGGGGGGGGGGG
>CAZPEJ010000336.1:0-5908 GCA_964585465.1 uncultured Ardenticatenaceae bacterium | reverse complement strand
GTCGAGCATTATCTGTTTATCCGCTTTTCATCCGCTGCAAGCAACGGATAGAAACGGATAAACGGATGGGTCGTCGAGCATTATCCGCTTATCCGCTTTTCATCCGATGCCGTAACCATTCAATGATTAAATCTGTCAGTCAACCAGCCTCTACGCATATAAAAAGAGTGTAACTGTTCCACCTATCTAGGATTTAACCGTAAAGGACGCAAAGAACACAAAGGGTTTCCCTTTCCTTGTGTCCTTTGCGGTGAATCGTTACAAAAGGGTTAATCTGTCGCAGATCGTTCCTTAAATCGTTGATCTTCAGTGGGAAAGATCATCTCAAAACGTGTGCCATTGTCCGACGTTAAGGTCGCCCGCCCGTCTAGCTGTTTCACTAAGGTCGTCACGATGGTTAAACCCAGAGAAGGAGAGTTTTTCATGGTAATACCTTTCGGTAAACCAATGCCGTCATCTTGAACGGTTAAAGTAATACGATTATCAGCGACAGGCTGCAATTGGATGAGAATTTGCCCGGAACGGCCGTTTGGAAAAGCATGTTTTAAGGCATTTGAGACCAGTTCGTTGATGATCAGGCCAAAGGGAACGGCCGTTTCCACACTCAACGACAGTTCCACAATATCTACCTGTAACCGCACATTCCACGCCAGATGCCCATACACCCGCAACAAATAACCTGTCAGGTTATCCACATACCCGGCAAAATCAATGCGGGCTAAATCGGCCGATTGATACAACTGTTCATGAACCAGAGCCATCGAACGCACCCGGCTTCGGCTCTCCTGGAACATCTCCCGCACCGATTCATCTTTAATGTAAGAAGATTGCAAATCCAACAAACTGGAAATAACTTGCAGATTATTCTTCACCCGATGGTGAATTTCTTTCAATAGGACTTCTTTCTCACGCAATGAGGTTTGAATCCGTTCTTCTGTCTGTTTCCGTTCGGTAATATCGCGCAATACCGCCTGCATTAAACGCACAGGCGTAGCGCGATTCCCATAAATCGCGCTGGTGGTAATCTCAAAATATCGCTCTTGACCTTTGTGGGTGATCAGGCGGCGTTCATACGCGGGTAAATGCCCTTCTGTCAACGTCCGTTGCCACCGGTCTCTGGAATCTTCCACTTCATCTGGGGGTACATCATCGGTACTGGATGACCCAATCAGGTCGGCCACCTCACACTCCAACATATTGGCAAGTGCCTGGTTGGCAGCAACCACTTTACCTGTCGCCGCATCATGCAGAATCACCCCGTCATACGACTGCTCGAACAACGCCCGATAGAGGGACTCGCTCTCCTGCAAAGCTATCTCGGCCTGTTTACGCTGGGTAATATCCTGCACAATGCCAAAGATGTACCGCACCTGGCCCGCCTCATCTAAAATCGGCCGTCCAATGGCAAAGATATATTTTTCCTCCCCAGAATATAGTTTAACCCGATACTCAAATGTGCTGGCCTGTTCTGTGTGAATGGTGTTCGTAATGGTATCGGTCATACGTTGCAAATCTTCGGGAGCCAAAAAGGATTGAAACTGTGCCAAAGTTATTGGGTGGCCTGGTTCCACCCCAAACATACGATACACTTCTTCCGACCACCGCACTTCCCCGCTTAATAAATCCAGTTCAAAGTTGCCCAATCTGGCGATTTGTTGTGCTTCGCGCAGGTTGGTCTCGCTCTGGCGCAAAGCATCTTCGGCCAGTTTGCGGTCGGTTATGTCCTGCACAATGCCAAAAATGTGTGTCACCTGGCCCGATGTGTTGGTCATGGGTCGCCCCAGGGCAAAAACGTGTTTATGACGGCCGTCTGACACCACCACGTCATGTTCAATCTCATACGGCTTCAGGGTTTGCGCCGATTGTTCCACAGCCGCCATCACCCGCTGAAAATCGGCCGGGGGGAGTGAGGTTTGGTACATCTCCAGCGTAATAGGGCTGTTTATCTCCTTCTCGAAAATACGGTATACCTCTTCCGACCAGCGAACCTGCTGAGTTTGTAAATCAAATTCAAAATTGCCCAGATGGGCCAGCCGTTGTGCCTCGCGCAAATTGGCCTCACTCACATGCAACGCTTCATCAGCCAGCTTGCGGGGGTGAATATCCTGGAAAATGCCAAACAGTTTCACGACCTGCCCGTTTTCATAAACAGGTTGTCCAATCGTGCGAACCCACAGGCGGTTTTGTTTGGCGGTAATCAGTTGCAACTCTAAATCATAGGGTTGACCCGCCATAGCCTCTTGAACGGCCGTTTGAATCACTGGCACATATTCAGGGGCGTAAAAGTGAATGGCTTTTGTCAACTGGGGCATATAATCGGGCGGGACTTCGTGAATTTCTTTGATGGAGTCAGTCCAATACAGCTCGTTCGTGCGTAAATCCAGTTCCCACCCACCGGTGCGGGCCAATTGATTGGTGGCATTTAACAAAGTTTCGCTGCGGCGCAACGCATCATTCACCAGTTTTTGAGCGTGAATATCCTGGAACACCCCTAACAATTTAACAATTCGGCCGTTTTCATAAACTGGCTGACCAATCGCCCGCACCCATAACCGATTCTGCTTCGCCGTGATAATTTGTAACTCCATATCATACGGCCGTCCGACCATAGCCCCCTCCACTGCCGCCCGAATCACCGGCACATACTCCGGGGCATAAAAATTGATCCCCTCCGTCAGGTTTGGCACATACTCCAACGGAACTTCATGAATCTCCTTAATCGTATCTGTCCAATACAGTTCATTGGCCTCAATATCCAACTCCCAACCCCCAATACGCGCAATTTGGTTTGTGGTCTTCAACAACGCTTCATTCCGATATAAAACCTCCTCCTCCTCTTTGCGTTGCGTTAAATCCGTCGCAATAATACACATACCATACGGCACCCCATCCAAATCCCTCAGAGTAAATTTATTGGAAACCACAATGTGCCGGTTGCCCGCAATGATGATCTCCTCTTCTATCTGGCGGCTTTGCCCACTCTCATACACCCACCGATCATCTTCATCTAAACGATGGGCAATTTCAGCAGAGTACAAATCATAAACTTTTTTCCCCTTCAAGGTTTCGGGGCTGGTGTTAAACAACTGGGCATAACTTTTATTCACCAAAAGATATTGCCCACCCGTTTGGCGATACTCTTTGGCAATAATAAAGGTAGACGTGTTATCCAAAATACTGTGCAACAGTTGTTCATACCCTTTCAGAGCCAGTTCTGCCTGAGTATGGGACATGCCATCTTGTGTCATGTTTGCCGGGGCATTCAGAGCAGATTCGGCCGTTTTTTCAACCACTTTTTGTTCCAGTCGGCTCTGGACATCAAAAGGGTAAACTTGCTGCAAACCAACTTTCATTCGTTGACTTATCGCACGCAACCACTGGGTCATCTTAGCCATATTGATTTTTACCCGCGAAACTCCGCCAAACCTGCTGAAGGGGATGAGAGATTGGAGATTAGAGATTGGCGAATCTCTAATCCCTAATTTCCCATCTCACAATAAAAATGTCAGTTTATGCCCTCTGTGAGTATAGTTGCCAAATAGTTTGTGGGGGACATGGGTGATGGGACAGGGAAGGAGGTCTGTAAAAGATGTTGGCTGGAATAATCCCTTCCGGTGAGCATCAAGTGTAAAACCTGCGCGGGGCCACACAACTTCTGCACCCGACTAAATAAGAGTATTTTAAGAGACAACTTGACGGGTTATGTGATAACTACGTGATAACCTTGTGATTTTTCCTGGTTAATAGACATTATTGTAGTTAACTTTATGTCGCGCAGAGACACTGAGACGCTGAGAGGGAAAACGCTCTGCGCCCCTGCGCCTCTGCGCGAGAAACCTTATTTCCGATAAACTTTAATACATTGACAGAGGGCATAAACTGACATTTTCATTGAGATTGGAGATTGACCAATCTCTAATCTCTAATCTCCAGCCCCCTTCCGCAAAATGCCAATTGATGATTTTAGGCAATATAAATTCACGTTAATCCGTTTGACCCGTGTTTACCCGCGTCCCACTTTCTAACAAGGTTTCACGTTTCACAGTTGCTATGTTATACTCCCCGCTCATTTTATCGTACAAGGGGGAATAATCCCATGAACAAGGAGCGACCTTCCCGATTACGCTTCAACTTAGGGTTTTTAATTGAGGCGACGGTGGGCACCAGCCGCACCATGCAGCTGGATTACCCAACCGTTCAGGTTGCAGAAGATGTGACATTGACCCCTTTGCAGGGGACATTCCAAATGACCCGCACCTCTGAGGGGGTGTATTTAAGCGGCAAATTACACAGCCACATCCATGCAGCGTGTGTACGCTGCCTGGATGAAGTACAGGTGCCAATTACCATCCAACTCGACGAGTTGTACTATTACCCGCCTCACACGGCCCCAGTTGGAGCGAATGTACTGGGTGAAAATGGGTTTATTGACCTGGCACCTCTGGTACGCGAGTTAAGTTTGTTAGAACTTCCTACCCAACCCTTTTGCAAAACTGATTGTAAAGGGCTGTGTGTGGAGTGTGGACAAAACCTGAATGAAGCAGATTGTGGGCACCGCCCAGACAGAATAGACCCACGTCTGGCTGTTTTGAAAAGTTTGCTGGGTTCTGGCGAATAGAAATAGGCATTATATGTTTTACGATCAAGCAAGAATTTTTGTACGCAGTGGCAATGGCGGCGATGGTATGATTAGCTTTCGCCGTGAAATTTATGTACCGTATGGTGGGCCAGATGGCGGGGATGGCGGTTGGGGCGGGGATATTGTTTTTGTGGTAGACCCAAAACTGAACAGCCTGGTGAAGTACCATCGGCTGGTGCATTACCAGGCGGGCCATGGCGGGCACGGCAGCAAACGGAAACGGCACGGGGCCAACGGCAAAGCGTTACGGCTGCCTGTGCCTGCTGGCACGGTTATTCGCCTGGAGAAAACCGGGGCAGTGCTGGCGGATTTGACAGAACCAGACCAGGAGTTTGTGGTTTTGCACGGAGGGAAGGGGGGCAAGGGTAATATCCATTATGTCAATAGTGTGAATCAGGCTCCGCGCCTGGCCGAGCGAGGTGAGCCGGGGCAAGAGGCGTGGCTGACGTTGGAATTAAAGTTGATTGCGGATGTGGGGATTGTGGGGGTGCCCAACGCGGGTAAATCTACCTTGCTTTCGGCCGTTTCTGCGGCTCGCCCCAAAATTGGCAATTACCCCTTCACCACCCTGCAACCAAACCTGGGGGTGGCCCAACTGGATGGGTATGAAACGTTGGTTTTGGCGGATATTCCAGGTTTAATTGAAGGGGCTTCGGCCGGGGTGGGGTTGGGGCACGACTTTTTGCGCCATGTGGAGCGCACGCGGGTGTTGATTCATTTGTTAGATGGGGCAGCGGAAGACCCATTAGAAGATTGGGCCATGATCAACCAGGAATTGACCCTGTACGATGTGGCATTGGAAGATAAACCGCAACTGGTGGTGCTGAACAAGATGGATTTGCCCGATGCGGCTGCCTGGGAGTCTTTGGTGAAGGAGCGGGTGAAGGAAGAAGGGTATACGTTTTGTGCAATTTCGGCCGTTTCTGGGCAAGGCATCCGCGATATGTTACGCAAGGCAAAACAGATGGTTGCCGAAGCCCCACCACCACCCTCTTTTGCCCCAGAACTGGTGGTCATCCAACCCGAAGAAGATGAAAACGTCTTTACCATTGAACGGGAACCAGACGGGTGGCGGGTGCATGGCAAACGAATTGAACGTGTGGCAGCGATGACTTATTTTGAATTTGAAGCCACCGCAAACCGTTTTCAACAAATTTTGCACAAGATGGGTATTTCCCAGGCATTGGAGGCGGCCGGGGTTCAGCCTGGTGATACGGTGTGTATTGGGGATGAAGAGTTAGAGTGGGGAGGGGAGACGGAGTGAGGCGT
>CAZPEJ010000335.1:0-5940 GCA_964585465.1 uncultured Ardenticatenaceae bacterium | reverse complement strand
TTTAATGTCAACTGATGGCCTCATACGGTAGATACACCCCTTCCCGATGGAAAATTGCCCACACAGACAAACAAAAGGGTCAGGATCAATCCGCATTCACGGAAAGTGTTTGATGTAAAAATGCCAGGGTGCGTTCCCAGGCCAGGGTAGCTGCCTCTGGGTGGTACGCATCGCTGCGGTCAGGTTCAGCAAACCAATGTCCTGTGCCCTCGTACCGGTAGAAAGTTACCGAACGGCCAGCCTCTTTTAGGGATTCTTCCAGATGGTCAACATTGGGTTGTGGTTCGTAGGGATCATTTTCGGCAAAGTGGCCGAGGTAGGCAGCTCTGGAGTGATGGTGATCCTCAACCCCGGTTCCGTAAAAGATAACAACAGCCCGGATATGTTCAGGGGCAGTAGCCGCAAGGTCGAGGGCAAAATAGGCACCCAGAGAGAAACCAATCACTGCCAGATCGGGGCTGGTTTGCCCAGCCTGTTCACGGAGAAATAGAATTGCTTCTTTGATTTGCGCTTTAGCTTGTAGATGGTTGGCATCCAGGTTTTTGCCCAGGGTCTCAGCATCAGCGATGTTATCTGCTACTTTGCCATGATAAAGATCGGGGGCGAATACCACAAAACCTGACGCAGCCAGTTGTGTGCAGAAAGTTTTGATGGTGTCATTTAATCCCCACCAGGCATGGAGGAGTAACAGGCCAGGCCCTTTGCTGGTGGGTGGGGTGGCTAAAAAACCTTGAGGTTGTGTGTATAACATGTAACAATGCCTTTCAACTAGGTGACAATTGAATTGTTGATATACAACTTTACTGCGATCACATCGTGATGGGTTGTTGTGCAGCAATGTTGTGCAGCAAAATTTTCAGTCATCCAAGAAGCGTAAATGCCTTATTTTAGAACATTTATTCTATTTTGTCGAGAAAGGGTATCATAAAAATTTCGGTTTTAGCAATCATAACCTGCAACAGATGACTAACGGTCTGTGTCAGATGTTTGCACCATGCAGAGTGAAGCGTGGCAGAACGGAGCAAACAAGTTGTCTACATGCAGGAGTTAGCCCGCTTCTGATCAATTGTGGTAATTTCCCAATCGTTGTTTTTGGTGAAACAATTCACCAAAGGCTGCGCCACCTAAAATTAAAACTGCACCTATAAGTTGCAAGAAAACGAGAGACTCTGCTAGAAGTGCGGCCGAGAAAAATAGGGCGGAAAGCGGTTCGAGATAACCAAGGATGGCAACGGTTTGTACTGGTAAGTCGCTAATAGAAGAAAAGTAAAAGTAACAGCCAATTCCAGTATTAACGATGCCCAACAACAGGATAGATGGTAGGTTTCTTGTCTCCAGGTGGATAGAAAGACCTTGTTGAAGGACGAGGAAAACTGCAACTGTAACAAAACTGGCTATCAGCTGCCACATTGGGTTTTCAAGACCTGTTATGCTGGCAGCTTTTTTATTAAAAATAACCATAAACGCGTACATAACCGCTGACAATATACCAAAACCTAAACCCCAGGATAGTTGACCTTGCAATAAGGTTTGTTGATTGACGAAGAACATGCCCAACAACACGGCAACAAATCCGATAAATTT
Source organism: uncultured Ardenticatenaceae bacterium (assembly GCA_964585465.1). Classification (GTDB taxonomy): domain Bacteria; phylum Chloroflexota; class Anaerolineae; order Promineifilales; family Promineifilaceae; genus CAZPEJ01. The sequence continues at coordinate 4,356 of CAZPEJ010000335.1, read as the reverse complement.
GACGGCCGTAATTTTTTCCTTGAAGATAGCCTGAGAAAATATCATGACGATTACAGGGCCGCAATAATAAACAAGGGTGGCAACACTAACACCAATTTGCCTGTAGGCTTCAAATAGAAACATCCAACTCGCTCCCATGGAAACGCCAGAAATTAACAGATAAAAGAAATGGGCTTTATTTCGCCAGAAACGCATTTTTTGTTTGGAAGATACAAAAATGAGTACAAGAAACAATGCACCAATCAATGTCCGGGTAAATACAATCTCGTAGCTGCTTAGGGTAATGTGGCTTGCTACAATTCCATTTGAACCAAACAAAAGCAGGGCGGTGATGTATTTTAATGTCGCTTTGTTTTTCATCCTTGCCGAACTTTTACCGATACACAAGTAGTATTCGATCAATGGTTTGTTCACAGGGCAAAAGGTGATTTCACCAAACGGCCGATTTGAGCCTCACTTGCAATCACGGGTTGGGTGACTTTGCCAATTGTTCCAAATTTCCTTATCTCTCAAGGCGCACGTAAGATAACGTCCATAAAATCAAAAACTGTTCTTTCCCCAGAAGTGTACCCTTCAATCGCTAACCCCACCAACCGCTGACTAAACTGATCATCATCAAATTCACTAACCAACTGTCCGTTGATCAAAAAGACGAGATGCGTACCACGCGCTATAACTTCTAATTGATTGACCCCAAACGGCTTGATCGCGTCTGTTCTGGTCCAATTCACCTTATTTAACCATTGACTATCTTTTACGACTGAAACCGCAAAATACTGGTTATCTGTCATGCGAAACCAATGGAAGTTTTGGTTATCCTGAACTCGGAATATTACGCCCCAACTGCTGGCTGTTTTGCTCCCTATGATGTGTTTACAATTAACACTCAGGTGAAAATCTGTGACTGGATAACCCATTAACCAGGCTGTTGACATACCAGAGTGTTTGTATATTTGTGCGTCCCAACGATAACGTCCATCGGCAATGATCTGGTTTAGAGGAGTGAAATACTCACTTGTCTGGCTTCCAACCAACCAGTTGTTCTCATTTGTAGCAAAATTGTCAAACAGAAAAGTGTCCCATTGTTCAGTATCCGAAACCTGTCGCAATTCTTCTGGCACGATCACTGAAGTAAGGCAATGGGGGCAGCTAATAACCGGGGCCTTTCCCTTTGGGAGTAAGGGGGCACCACAAGATGGGCATTGGAATGAATGAATCGTCATAAAGTTTTTTATTACCTCTATATGCAGATCTACTATTTCTAAAGTCATTTCCAGATACGAGTCGTTGCCGCGAATTGAGGTGGCTGCAACACTTGTTACTTCACTTTACATGCGGAATGTACCATATCGGCCGTTTTCCATCCCGCCATTTAACGTCGCCGAAAAGGCCAGGGCCAGAGCCATGCGGGTTCTGGCCGGGTCGAGGATGCCATCGTCCCACAGGCGAGCGGTGGCAAAGTAGGGGTCACTTTCGCGGGTGTATTGGTCGAGAATCGGCCGTTTGAAGGCAGTTTCTGCTTCTGCAATCTCTTGGGGGTTGGCACCTCCACCCAGTTTTTTCAACACAGTAGCCTGCCCCACCGTCCACAATGTGCCAGCCGCCGCATCCCCACTCATGACACTGATGCGGCTGTTGGGCCAGGAGAACAAAAAACGCGGGTCATAGGCCCGGCCGCACATGCCATAGTTACCAGCTCCATGACTCACCCCATGCAACAAGGTAATACGTGGCACGGGCACATTGCTCACCGCCATCACCATCTTGGCCCCATCTTTGGCAATGCCGCCGTTTTCATACTGTTTGCCCACCATAAACCCGGCAATGTTCTGTAAAAAGAGCAGTGGTGTACCGCGTTGACCGCACAACTGGATAAAATGAGTGGCTTTGAGGGCGGATTCGCTAAAAAGTAGGCCGTTGTTTGCCACAATACCCACTGGGATGCCCATGATGTGGGCGAACCCACACACGATGGTGGTGCCGTAGCGGGTTTTGAACTCGCTCAGGCGCGAACCGTCTACCAGACGAGCAATGACCTCGCGCACGTCGTAGGTGAGGCGGGTGTCGGCTGGCAAAATCCCATACAGTTCTTGGGGGTCATAGGCCGGGTCTTCTGGCTGTTGCAAGGGGATGGGTGGGTTTTTGCGCCGGTTGAGGTGGGCAACGACATCGCGCACCCAGGCCAGGGCTTCTTGTTCGTTGGGGGCAAAGTGGTCGGCTACGCCGCTGAGACGGGTGTGAACATCGGCACCGCCTAACTCTTCGGCCGTGACTTCTTCGCCGGTGGCAGCTTTGACCAGGGGAGGGCCTGCCAGGAAGATGGTGCCGTTTTCGCGCACGATGATGGTTTCGTCGCACATGGCGGGGATGTAGGCACCACCGGCGGTGCAAGACCCCAAAACGGCCGAAATCTGGGTGATACCTTTGGCACTCATGCGGGCGATGTTGTAAAAAATACGGCCGAAATGCTCTTTGTCAGGGAATACATCCGCTTGCAGGTGCAGGAAAGCTCCACCGGAATCTACCAGGTAGATGGTGGGCAGGTAGTTTTCCTCGGCGATGGTTTGGGCGCGTAGATGTTTTTTGACCGTTTCGGGGAAGTAGGTGCCGCCTTTGACGGTGGGGTCGTTGGCGATGATCATACATTCTATGCCAGAAATACGGCCGATTCCCGTCGCCATGCCTGCACCAGGGGCTTCACCGTCGTACATCTCCCAGGCTGCCAGGGGGGACAACTCTAAAAAGGGGCTGCCCTCGTCCAGAATGGTCTCAATACGTTCCCGCACCAGCAGTTTGCCCCGTTTGTGGTGGCGTTCGATGGTGGATAACGGCCGTTCCTGGGCGGCTTGATTTTGTCGCTGGGCCAGCAAATCGGCTAAAGTTTTGTTGTGGTTAAAATTGGTTTTGTATTCCGGGCTGTTTGTGTGAATGTGGCTAATGATTTGGCTCATAAAGGTTTCCAGTTTGATGGGATATACCTTTAATCATACCAAACATTTGCGGGGGGCAAAGGGGAGAAACGTATTGCACATGGCATCACAAGGTACGCCATATGCAATACGCAATAGAATCTAATCGCCGGTGTGACTGGCTACTTGGGGCAGGTCTGGAGACAAGGGTTTGGGTTGTTTGGGGGGTTTCCACCAGTTTCGCAGGCGCAAAGCACCGGCGATGATCAGGGCCAGGATGGCAACCATCAAATAATCAATGACGGGGATGCGAATCAGTTCGTTCAGGTTAGCCAGACCCCGTTGGCTATAAACCCAGATGACGCTGCCGAGGAAAACGGCCGTTATGCCCCATTTTTGCCAGCTTTTTAAGCCTAAACCGTGCATCTGGGTAATGACCAGGATGCCAAAAAAGCCAAAGAAGAACATGGGCCATATGTCTGCCCCCTGGTAAACCGCCACAATGGTGCCGTGTACCAGTACCATAAACTCCTGGAAAAATGTCCACCATTTGTTCACATGCAGGCGAGTGAAAAAGAGGCTACCTTGCAACAGCAGCAAGAACATGTAAACAAAACCTATCAAATGCCCAGGGGCGGCAACCATTGGGTGATACCAAAAGGTGTAAACAATGGCCCAGGCAAAATAGTAACCGTGATATTGGCGGGCGGCTCGGATGACACCCTGGGAAATGGGTAACTTTTTGCCGAAAAACATGCCTCGACGGCCGTTTTCCATTAACAATACCCATACCAGCAACACAATAACTGACCATTGGGAACTCCAGATGGAGACATCTTGCGCCAGGCCATCATACCAGACATGGGTTTGGACAAAGTGAAGCAAGATGAACAAAACATTGACAGCTAAAGCCACAATGTTGACACGATGCAGGCCGTTGGTGTAGCTGAGTTGGTTCTTTTGGGCGTAGTAAATGAGGTACCAGAGGGTGAATTGGTGTACCAGATAAAACCCCCAGGCGGTGGCGCGTGTCCAGAAGGTGGGGTTCGCCAGTTGCCACTCATACCAGCTTGGCCCCTGGTCAACGGGCAGGACAAATTGGGCCAGGTTTGGCCCGGCCAGCCAGATGAGGGCGGTAAAGAGCAGGCTAAACAGGATGCCGCCCCAAAGAACGGCCGTTCCCAATCGTTTGTCGTTTAGATTAAGAGCATTTTTTGTCATCATGCCCACAGTCTAACAGACAAAATCGGGTTTGTCAATGATTATTCCATTAAAAATCTATATTTTGTACAGGTTTTATGAGGGGTAATAATAGAGGCACAAGTTTCGCAGAGATTGGAGATTAGAGATTGGAGCTGGTTGACTGACAGATTTAATCATTGAATGGATACGGCAGCGGATGAAAAGCGGATAAGCGGATAATGCACGACGACCCATCTGTTTAGCT
>CAZPEJ010000334.1:0-5953 GCA_964585465.1 uncultured Ardenticatenaceae bacterium | reverse complement strand
AGGATGAGAACGGGTGGGTTTTTCAGAATGGCGCGGGCGATGGAGATACGCTGCCGTTGCCCGCCCGATAACTTTTGGCCGCGCTCTCCTACAATGGTGTCGTACCCTTGCGGCAAAGCCATAATGAAGTCGTGGGCTTCGGCTACTTTGGCGGCGGCGATGATCTCTTCCAGGCTGGCGTTGAAGCTGCCATAGGCGATATTTTCGCGCACAGTGCCATGAAAAAGGAATACGTCCTGGCTGACAAAACCAATCGCGCGGCGCAGATCGGCCAGTTTCAGGGCGCGGATATCGTGGTTGTCTAGCAGGATTCGGCCGTTTTGCACATCATAAAAGCGTAACAACAGCTTGACGACGGTAGTTTTGCCTGCCCCGGTAGAGCCAACCAGGGCGGCCGTTTGCCCGGCCGGAACACGCAGGGAAAGATGGTGAATGACAGCAGGAGAACGGCCGTTTTCTCCGCCATAGTTCCCATACTCAAAACTCACATCCTCAAACACCACCTCCCCCTTCGCCCCCGGCAACCCCTGAGAACCACTTTCAATTTGAATTGGCGTATCCAACAAATCCAGGGCGCGGGCGGTGGAAGCCATCGCCCGTTGGTATAAATCCAACGTTTGCCCCAGGCGCGTCAGCGGCCACAACAACCGTTGGGTCATGTACACCAGCAAACTGTAGATACCCACATTGAGTTCCCCCTGCACCACCAGTCGGCCGCCAAAAATCATAATAGCAATAAAACCAGTGACGATGACCATGCGGATGAGGGGCACAAAGGCAGAACTGAGGCTGATGGCGGCTTTGTTGCGCTCTCGGTAAATGTTGCTCTCTTTCTCAATACGGGTAAGTTCGTGGGATTCGGCGGTGAAACTTTTGATGGTGGCGATGCCGCTGAGGTTGTTGGAAAGTTGGCCGTTGAGGATGCCCACCTGTTCGCGCACACGGACATACCGCGGAGCCAGCCAATCCTGAAAACGCAACGACCCCCAGATGATGATGGGCATGGGCAAGAAGGTCATCCAGGCCACGCTGGGCGCGGAGGCAAAAAAGATAGCCCCAATGACCAACACAGTGGTGATGAGTTGAATCACTTCGTTGGCTCCACCATCCAAAAATCGCTCTAGCTGGTTGATGTCGTCGTTCATAATTGCCATCAAGCCGCCGGTGCTGCGCTCTTCAAAGTAGGCCATCTCTAATTTTTGCACATGGTCATAGGTGTCCAGGCGCAAATCGTGCTGGATGGTTTGCGCCAGGTTGCGCCACACCAGGTTGTAGAAGTATTCAAAGAGGGATTCGAGGGCCCAAATAACGGCCGTTATCCCCGCCACCACCACCAACTGCTGCGTCACATCTGTGATGCCCGTCCATTGCGCCAGCAGCGACTGCTCCGGCTGCACCACAATATCCACCGCCATGCCAATAAGACCCGGCGGAGCCAGGTCAAAAATCTTATTTAGCACAGAGTGAACAGTCGCCCACACAATTGTGCGGCGACGAGGGGCTGCGTAGTGCCACAGGCGGGTGAGGGGGTGAAGGGTCTTGGTTCTCAATTGTTTACCTCAAAATTCAATTTTGGCTTGGTATGGTACACTATCTTCCTTTTTGAGAGTATAATGAAAAGGGTAACTAATAGAATTTACATTACATAAGTAAACAAAAGTTTATGAGCCTGACCCAACAAGAAGCTGATTTTCTTATTCGCTTGCAAAAGAAATTTGAAAGTGATGACCTTTTGATTTTAGGCAACACCTCACTGAACTATGAGCGGACACTCGTTTCTTTAGATGGAAGAGAGAAATTTTCCCTGGATGTGTGGCGTGGAAGTTTAAATCTTAAAAAATACAAACTACAAAATCGAACACGTTCTGTAGAAATCTTGGTACGTGTAGATATTCATGGTGCACCACATAAAAATCCTGATGGCATGATTATTCCCTGTCCACACATTCACATATATCGTGAAAAGTACGGTGATAAATGGGCTTACCCTCTCTCAAACTACAAGTTTCGAGACCCAGATAACATCATTGTTACTTTTGAGGACTTCGCAAAAATTTGTAACATCGTGAAATACCCAGATGTACAAGGGAAGCTAATATGACACCTGTCAATGAGTGTGAACAACTTGTTAATAGTTACCTGGAATGGCTACGACAAAACATTAACACTGCGACATTAGGAGATGCTTGTGAAATAACTACCCCATTCTTAGATCGCCACAACGATTACTTGCAAATCTATGTAGTGCAAGAAAACGGTCATTATATTCTTTCAGATGACAGTTATACCCTATCTGACTTGAGAATGTCAGGTGTGGAAATAAAAACGGAAAGTCGTCAACAAATGCTTGATACTATTTTGGCTGGTTTGGGTGTTTCAAGAGTTGATGATGAGTTACGAGTTATTGCACAACCTTCTAATTTAGGAGAAAAAAAACATAATTTAATACAGGCGATGTTAGCTGTAAATGATATGTTCATGGTAGCGCGTCCTCACGTCTTTTCGTTTTTTCGGGAAGATGTAGAGCAGTTTCTAAGAACTCATCATGTTCGTTTCGTTTCAAACATAAACTTTCATGGACAAAGTGGTTATACTCACAGTTTTGATTTTATTATCCCTCGATCTTCACAGAAACCAGAACGAGTTTTGAAAGCTATTAACAATCCTAATAAGGAGACTATCTTTAGTTTAATATTCGCCTGGAATGACACCCGTATATCACGCCCTACTAATTCAGAAGCTATTGCAGTGCTTAACGATATAGATAGAACGATCCCAGGCGACACGTTAAATGCTTTGGAATCTTATAAAATTACACCACTTTCCTGGAGCCAGAGAACACAATATACTGAAGCCTTGGCTTCTTAACTACATCTTCTGCCCCCTCATCAAAATAGGTTGGCACAACAGACAATAATTATTCTCCACAAACTATCGGGAGAAGTAAATGTTTTTGCGTAAGGAGAAATGATGTCCAATACGATTCCAGAGTCCCATCGTGACTTGTTAGACGGGCCGATTCTTGTTTCGCTGGCAACGGTGATGCCAGACGGCCGTCCACAACTTTCGCCAGTATGGTGCAGTTACGATGGCAACCATATTTTGATTAACACGGCCCGCGGGCGGCAAAAAGACAAAAATTTCCAGGAACGGCCGTTTGTCTCTATCCTTGTTATTGATCCCCAAAACCCCTATCGCTACCTGGAAATTCGCGGCGTAGTAGAAACCAGCACCGAAGAAGGAGCCGTCGCCCATATAGACGAACTAGCCCGGCTCTATGCCAAAGCCACCCAATACTATGGCGATTTTGCTCCTGCTGAACGACAATACCAGGAAACACGAGTGATTTACAAAATCAAACCCCTCAAAGTAGTTGCACATTAAGGGTGAAGATATGAACCAAAAAACTGCTTCCTACGGGGCCTGGGCCTCCCCCATAACGGCCGATTTAATCGTTGGTGGTTCCATTAACCTGGGCCAATTTGTGTTAGATGGCGAAACCATTTACTGGGAAGAAGGACGACCCGCCGAAAAAGGGCGTACCGCCATTGTTAAATGGACACCAGACGGCACGATAGATGTCACCCCACCGGGTTGGAATGCCCGCACCATGGTGCATGAGTATGGAGGTGGCTCTTTTCGGGTGCATGAGGGGGAGGTGTATTTTACCAACTTTGCTGACCAGCAAATTTATCGCCATGCCCCCGGCCAAGAGCCGCAGCCCATGACTCAACAAACAGGCTGGCGGTATGCGGATTTCCAGCTGGATGGACGGGGGCATTTGTTGGCGGTGCGCGAAGACCACACCCAGGGCGGCGAAGCCATTAACAGCCTGGTGAGCCTGGATGCCAGCGGGGGCGAAGATAGCCAGGTATTAACATCGGGCAATGATTTTTACAGTTCGCCGCGCCTGAGTCCAAACGGCCGTTCCCTGGCCTGGCTCACCTGGCATCATCCGCACATGCCCTGGGATGGCACCGAACTGTGGGTGGCCGAGGTGCAGGCAGATGGCTCAATCGCCAATGCCCAGCAGGTGGCAGGCGGGGCACAAGAATCCGTTTACCAACCAGAATGGTCTCCCGATGGGGTATTGCACTTTGTTTCCGACCGCCATGAGGGCTGGTGGAACCTGTACCGATGGCAAAATGGGCAAGTAGAGGCACTGTACCCCATGACGGCCGAATTTGGCCGCCCGCAGTGGGTGTTTGGCATGAGTAACTATGGCTTTGAAACGGCCGAATCCCTCATTTGCAGCTACACCCAGCATGGCTTCTGGCACCTGGCCCGGCTCAACAGCCGCACCCACACCCTGACCCCCATTCCCACGCCCTTTACCACCATCCGCGAGTTACAAGTGGCGGCGGGTTACGCGGTGTTTACGGCCGGTTCGCCCGATGTACCAACTTCGCTGGTGCGTTTGAATCTGGCAACCGGGCAGTTTGAAGTGCTGCGCCAATCCCTTGACCTCTCCATCCGTGAGGCGTATTTTTCCCAACCAGAGGCCATTGAGTTTCCCACCGAAAACGGGTTGACAGCCCACGCCTTTTATTACCCACCACACAACCCGGATTTTGTTGCCCCGGCCGGGGAAAAACCGCCGCTGTTAGTGGTGGGGCATGGCGGGCCAACCAGTGCTACCCAGGCTATACTCAATCTGGCGTACCAATACTGGACAAGTCGTGGTTTTGGGGTGTTGGATGTGAATTATGGCGGCAGTACGGGTTACGGCCGTTCCTACCGCGAACGACTTTATGGACAGTGGGGTGTTGTGGATGTGGACGACTGCATCAACGGAGCCAAATATCTGGTGGCTCAGGGAAAGGTAGATGGCAACCGGCTTGCCATTCGTGGCGGCAGCGCAGGTGGCTACACTACCCTTTGCGCCATCACCTTCCACAATGTCTTCAAAGTGGGAGCCAGCCATTTTGGCATTGGCGACCTGGAAGCCCTACATGCCGACACGCACAAGTTTGAATCCCGCTACGACGAGCAGCTAATTGGCTCCTACACCTCCCAACGCCAGCTATACCGTGAACGTTCGCCGATTCATTACGTGGATCAGATTAACGCGGCTCTGATTTTGTTCCAGGGGTTAGAGGATAAAGTGGTGCCGCCCAACCAGTCGGAAATGATGTTTACGGCCGTTAAAAACAAAGGTTTGCCGGTGGCATATGTGGCTTTTGCTGGCGAAGGGCATGGTTTTCGGCAGGCGGCCAATATCAAACGCACGCTGGAAGCAGAGCTATACTTTTATAGTCGGGTGTTCCGGTTTGAACTGGCAGAGGTGATAGAGCCGGTAGCAATTGAAAATTTGTCGTAATCAGGGCATTTACAGGGTGGTTTTACTCTCCCCAACGATTTCCAAAGTGGTTTCCCCTGTTCGTAATGGCTGAGGGGTGTCTAAAACGGCCGTTTTAACATATCCCAGCGCAATTCCTCCCTGTGGCCCAATGGCTGCGGAGGTAATAGAGCCGACCGTTTTGCCATCGGCGGTAATGTCGCTACCGGCAACCACCGGGGCGGCAGCTTTCAGCTTTACCAGCCTTTTTGCCAGTTTGCCCCGGCTTTCCATGCGGGCAATAATTTCCTGACCGATGTAACACCCTTTTTGGAAGGAGACATCTTCCCACAAATTAGCCTCCAACGGGATGTACTCCTGGGTCAATTCGTGTCCAAAACGGGGCAGCCCGGCCTCAATTCGCAAAAAGTCAAACGCGGCTTCATCCGCCACCACCAAGCCCGATGCTAACAAATGTTGCCAGATGGCTTCGCGGTCGTTGCTGTGGCAAATAAGGAAATAACCACCGCCTGCAATAGGGTCGGTGCGGTGTAGATAGGCATCGGCTCCACCAAGCCGCCCTTGTCGCCAATGGTGCAGGGGCATGTTGACTTCCGCAAACCCCAGTTCGGCCGCTTTTTCGGCTGCTTTGGGGCCATAGATAGCAAAAACGGC